>CAUZTK010000068.1:0-14321 GCA_963582395.1 Planctomycetota bacterium
TCATCTTAAGCTATTTGTTCAACTGATTGTCTGTGGGATCCCAGCCGTCACATTCTTCGTCCCAATATTCCTTGGAATCTGCATCGGGCATTTTTTTTCGCAGCGCGAGCGCCTCTTTGAACAGCGGAAAGGCGTTCTCTTCTTCGGAAATAGGCTTGAGAATTCCGGAGACCGAAAACGGATCGCCGATGCCGGGGACCTGCGCGAGCCGCCACTGGCGGTAGACCACCGGCGCGAGAATCACCAGCACGAACAGAATCGACGGAACGGCGACCTGCCACCGCAGCAGCCGACTCAGTCAAGAAGGCTTGTGCCTGGCGAGTTGGTCGTCTCGGGTCGCGTCATCGTGCATGAGCGGAAATTTCCCAGATCGAATCTGCGTTGACCTAAGGCGACCGGCAGGAAATGGCTTACCAATAGTAACCCGAAGCGTAAGCGAGGGAGCACGTATCTGCAGCGAGCCTCGCTTACGCTTCGGGTTACTTTTCTCCTGCCGGTCGCCTAAACACTGGTTGATTGGTTCGATTGTATCTACCCGCACTGTTGTTTTCGCCATGTTCTTCCCGTGCTCTCAGTTTCAAAGCGCTGCCGCAGGTCGGGATCGGTACGAAATGAACCAACGGCGCGTCTCCGAATCTCGACCGGTTACAATGCTGCGCCTCGAAAAACGTTTCTTTGTCGCAGCGTATCGACTGATTCCCCAACGCTGCAAAATCTTCGACAACCGAATCCCAATTTGCCGTCTTTTGTCTGAGGACGCCGAAAAGCCGTCGTTGGCGAGACAAATGCCACAGCCCGTTGTCACCGTAGAGGGGCTCACTTTTCTCGGACTGCAGACAAGGATTGACCCGCCCCGCTGGCCGAATCACTCTCACCATCAGTGCCAGCGGATGGATCAAAGGGCGTCGGTTTCTTACCGTCCTGTCATTTTGCTCATCCGCAGGCTTTCGTTAATGTACAAGGAGTGACGACGATCGGTCGGGCCAAGTGCATGGGGAAACCTCTTGCCGCGGTGCCGATGGGCTTTCGTTGATCAATCGTTTATCAGCAAAATAAGGAGAGACACAATGAGCTCGATCCCCGTTCAATCAACAAGGCGGGAAACAACAATGCGAAAAACACAGTGCGGCACGAACACACGACGCCAGATGTTGACAACCGGGACAGTCGGTCTTGTGAGCATGTGCCTGGCCGGGTTCCTGAAAGGCCGAGCCGCTGCCCAAAACACGACCGCACAACAGGTGGGCATCGGACATCCCCCTGGCGGTCCCAAAGTTCTCGAACCAGGTGACCCGGCTGAGGTCGGAATGTCAGCCGAGCGTCTCCAGCACATCACCGATCGTCTGCAGGCCGAAACTGAAAACGGGGATGTCACTTCTGCGTCTGTTCTGGTCGCCCGCCACGGCAAAGTGATCCTGCACCGTGGGTTTGGTAAGCTGAGTCCGCATCCCCAGGCGCCTGTTACTCAACCAGACACTGTTTACCTGCTGGCTTCCATCTCGAAGCCGGTCAGTGTTTGTGGGTTGATGTTGCTGGTCGAACGCGGCCAGGTCGTGCTCTCGGATCCTGTGCAACTTTACCTGCCGGAATTCCAAGGCGATCACAAAAAAAAGGTGACGGTTGGGCATTTACTGTCTCACACATCTGGTATGCCCGACATGTTGCCCGAAAATGTAGAGCTGCGCCGAGCTCATGCGCCGCTGAGCAAGTTTGTGGCCGGGGCGCTACAGACTCCGCTGTTGTATGAACCGGGCATTCAGTTTGCTTACCAGAGCATGGGAACGCTGCTCGCCGCAGAAATAACCGAGCGGGTGATGGACATGCGGCTGCGTGACATCTTGCGGCGGGAGATGTTCGAGCCGCTGGAGATGAAGCACACAGTTCTCGGTTTGAACGGCTTGAAAATCGAGGAGACCGCGATCTTTCAACAGAACCGCGATTCGGAGGAGACGAGAAGCTGGGGCGCCAATTCGCCCTACTGGCGCGACATGGGTCATCCCTGGGGAGGCATGCACAGCACCACCAGCGACTTGGCCATTTTGCTGCAATTGTTCCTCAACGGCGGCGAGTATGGCCGGTTCCGTCTTTTTTCGCCGGTCACCACCGCGGCCATGACCCGAGATCATAACCGTGCCATCGGTGCTCCGTGGGGTCTGGGGTGGGGGCTGAGAGACTCACGGGTGTGGAATTATTTTGGAGATCTGGGGTCGGCCGGTACCTTCGGTCACGTGGGAGCCACCGGGACAGTGGCTTGGGCTGATCCGGCACGCCAACTGATGTGCGTGCTTTTGAGCACTCGGGCTGCCGCTTATCGAGGCGGATTTTTGCTCAACAGCATCTCCAACATGGCGCAGGCTGCGGTCGTCAAAGCGTGAAGCTCGACCCCCTTGCGAACTTGAATAACTTGCGGACCTGAACAAGAGGCTTTACACTCGTTCTGACATCGAGGTTGTATGAACGATGATCTTCATCGAGGATGCTATGGATCGAAGACGCTTTCTCAAGACGACGACAGCGGCGGTGATTGGGGCCGCGAGTCCGTGGGCGCGGGCGTCGGTGCCGACTGCGGGACGTAAGAAGATCGCGGCGCTGTCGACGACCTATCACGTCCGCTCGCACAGCGACAACTTCATCACTCGTTTCCTCGAAGGCTATTGGATCAATGACCGATACTACGAGCCGCCCTGCGATGTGGCGTCGCTGTTCGTCGAACAAGAGCACGACGCCGACATCAGCACGCGGCTCGCAAAGAGCTGGGGCGTTCCAAAGTACTCCACGATCCGCGAGGCGCTGACTCTGGGCGGCAACGAACTGGCCGTGGACGGTATTCTGCTCATCGGTGAGCACGGTGATTACCCGACGAATGTCAAAAATCAGAAGCTCTACCCACGCCATCGCTTCATGAAAGAGGTCGTGAGCGTCTTTAAGCGCTCGGGCCGCGCCGTCCCGGTCTTCAACGACAAGCACCTCTCCTACGACTGGGGGAAGGCGAAACAGATGTACGACTGGTCGCGGGAGTTGGAATTCCCCATGATGTCTGGTTCGTCCGTCTCGGTCACCTTCCGCCGGCCCGCACTCGACTTTCCGCTCGAGACAAAGCTGGAGGAAGTCCTCGCTGTCGGCGGCGGTTGGGTGGCCGACGGCGGCCTGTTTCATATCCTCGAGATGCTGCAGTGCTTCGCTGAGCGCAGAAAGGGTGGCGAGACCGGCATTAAATCCGTGCAGTTGCTTGCGGGCGACACCGTCTGGAAAGCTGCGGACGAAGGACGCTGGAGCCGCAGCCTGCTCGACGCCGCGCTCTCAAGGGGAAGGAAGGTCACGCCGGGTCCCGTCGAAGAGAAAGCCAAAAGGCCCGTCGCCTGCCTGGTCGAATATAATGACGGTTTTCGGGGCACCGCCCTGGGCCTCGGCGGCAAGGCAGGCGAATACCTGGCCGCAGTCAAAATCCAAGGAGAGCCTAAGCCGAAATCAACGCTCTGCTATATCCCGATCGAGAACTCAAACAACTTCAGCCCGCTTGTCGATTCCATCGGGCGCATGTTCACCCAAGGCACGCTCGACTACCCCGTCGAGCGAACTTTGCTGACCGGCGGAGCACTCTCTTCCCTGATGGAGTCGTGGTATCGGGGGCAGGTTCGCATCGAGACGCCGATGCTCAACGTCCGCTACCGGGGGCCGGAACAATCCTACTACGCGCACGGCATGGGGTCCTGAGATGAGAGCGCCGGGAATCTACGCCAATCAGACCGACTTGTTTGATCTGGTGGAACGTGATGCCCCGATCGTCAAGGTGGCGGGCGGCTTCGGCTTCACCGAGGGGCCGGTCTTCAGCCGTATCGGGTTTCTGCTCTTCAGCGACTTACGCAGCGAGAAGATCCACAAGTGGACGATTCCTGCCTGGGAGAACGAACCTGGCGGAGGCCAGCTCACTCTCTTCCGCAAAAAGTCCAACCGTGCCAATGGGCTCACCTTCGATCATCAAGGAAGGTTGTTGGCGTGCGAGACGGGCCCGGGTCGGGTCACCCGCACCGAGAAGGACGGTTCCATCACGGTCCTTGCCGATCGTTACGAAAACAAACGCCTCAGCTCGCCCAACGATCTTGTCTACAACATCGACGGCTCGATCTATTTCAGCGATATGCCCCGTCGGAACGTCCCCGACGCCAACGAGCGAACCAACATTCCCGCCGTCTACCGCATCATGCGGACGCAGATTCCCGGAGCGATCCGGCTGGAAAAGGTTTCCGAGGAATGCGCGCGGGCCAACGGGGTCGCGCTCGGCCCCAAACACAACCTGCTGTATATTGCCGATTCCGGCCGCAAGAACATTCGCGTCCAGCCGATCAACGACGACGGCACCCTCGCCCAAGGCCGAGTCTTCGCCGAGTTTGCATCCGATGAGCCGGGCAGCCCCGACGGTCTCAAGACCGACGAGCAGGGCAACGTTTATTCGACCGGTCCCGGCGGCCTATGGATCTTCAGCCCGACCGGCAAGCACCTAGGCACGATCGTCACCCCCGAGCAGCCGGCGAACTGCTGCTGGGGCCGTGGTCTCCGCGGCCTTTACATCACCGCGCGGACGTCGGTGTACTACATCGAGACGAAGGTGCCGGGGGCGAGAACGTTCTAGAATGAGTCGCGAAGTCTCTTCCCGAACGAATATCGATCTGTGGCCGCCTCTCACCCGTCTCGTCCGGATCGAAACAGGCCTTAACCGCATCCCTTTGGCTTGGGGCTCCATCCATCAGGTTGATCAGCGGCTACTCCGCATGCAAACGGTCCTTCACACAGCGGCTGGCCCAGTTGAACGCTTCAATCGCGCCGGAGACGTACTGGGCCGTGCCGTTACCAAAGTCACGCTCACTGGCGAACCACGCCGTCATTTGTTTGCCGATGCACCGCCGCTGGCCCGTGTGCAATTTTGTTCAGAAAAGGCTAGATTTCGCGGCTGATTGTGACAGAATCTTCAGAAGCACCCTCTTTTTGCGACACTGTGTCGCACATAACCCTGTTGGGCGATCCGAGCATTGAATTGAAACTACCTCGCCGCAATTCGTTCGTTTTGGGTTTCACATCCGCCCTGGCTATCTTCATTGTCGTTTTTGTTTGGAACGGTTTCCACTGGATTGGAGGTATTCACGAGGATTCGCCCGACGGTCTTTTCGCACTATCTATTACGGCTCCATTGTCACCGACTGCAGGTGATTCATACACAATCAAATTGACCGACAAGAAAATGTCCGCAGTTGTTTGTCACCTCGTTGTCACCGTTCCACGATCAGAAAGAACCACTTCGGTTCGTGGCGGCAGCGGAGCAATTTTATGGGACTCCAAGAACATGTTCGCTGACTTTTCGGTTCATGGATCAAACATAATTCGCGTTTGGATACCGTAACGGTCGCCCAACAGCCCACAGCCGCAGAGTGCGGCATCCCTGCCGAATCGCCTTGAACGTGTGGTAGAATCCAGAAATCTGATAAACTGAAATTTATGCACAGCCTTTCTGGTGTCGCGATGTGCGGCGACGGCTGTGCGGACCCGTTGGCGGTTCGAACAATTTTGTGGTGTTATGTGACAACCGAGCAGTGGCGATATGAGATCCATACTCGACGAGTTGCCCACTACTTTCGGCTGCGCTCGCTCCCAATCCTGGTCGTGCTCATCTTGTCGCTGTTTCCTTTCGTCGCATCTCTTGTTGATGGTTTTGACACTCTGGCCATTGTCACATTCGTGCCTTTCTATCTGAGTTACATTCTTTACGCGGTATATATCTGTTGGCTGGCCAGCAAGCAGGCCTTGGCCTTGAAGTACTGGATTCAGGATTCGACCCTCCGCATCGACGAAGGAATCATCTTTCTCAAACGAAAGTCGATCCCGCTGGATCGCATTACCGATGTCGTTCTCATCCAAGGGCCCATCATGCGGTTAGGATGGATTTGGGCGCTTCATGTGCAAACCGCGGGCAGTAACCAACAGGGACCCGAGTGTGTATTACAGGGCGTTCTCGCCCCTGAAGCTGTCAGGGATTCCATAATGGACGCAAGGGATCGTAGCGTAGGTGTAACCAATCAACGTTTTGAAAATTGACGTCCGCCAACAACCCACGGCCGCAAAGTTCGGCATCCCTGCCGAATCGTCTTGAACGTGGGGTAAAATCCAGAGATCTGGTAAACTGAAACTCATGCACGGCCGCATCCTATCGCAACGTGCCGCGACGGCCACGCAACCTGTTGAGAGAACGAGATGGATCAGGAAATTCCATACAGCCCGCCAACTGGCAGTAGCTGTTTGCTAGATGCCGTCGACCGCAATCTTCTTCAGAGACCACGAAAGAGAGTTGGCTGTGCGAAATGAAAAAAAAGACTACTCGTTGCTTGACGTTGCGGGCTCCTCAAAACCGACTCTAAACAGGCGCATCAACCGACGCGATTGTCTCAAAGTCATTGGCGGCGGCGCATGGGCCGTAACGGCTGTGCCGTCGAGTCTGGCAGCAGCCCCCAAGCGGTTACCGATCGTCAACGGCGCGGAACACGCCTGGTTGATGAACGATCCTAAGTTTCCCATCAACGCTCGCCTATCAAATTGCCCGAACAACAAGCCGACCCGCAACTATTCGATGGAGCACCTGCTGGCGGAAATGAAGGTGCACGGCATCGACAAAGTGGTGATCAGTCATGTTTGCTACTACGGGACCGACAACTCCTACACCATCCATTGCGTGAAGACCCACCCCGACAAATTCGCCGGGATCGGTCTGCTGGTCGGCCATCGACTGTACCGCCCCGACGATCCCGAAAACCCGGCACGTCTCGAACGGTTGATGAAGCAAGACCGGCTCGTCGGTTTACGGCTGAGTCCGATTTATGACAAGGATAAAGTCTGGATCAACGATCCGGTTAGCCATCCACTCTGGAAGAAGGCCGAGCAGCTGGGTGCCGTCTTCAATATTTATCTAGTCCCTCACCAAATCCGTCAGGTTGCCGACATGGCCGAGCGTTTCCCCGGCGTGAAGGTCGTCATCGATCACTTCGCCATGATCGACATCACCAAACCCGACAGCCAAGGCATCGACCAACTGCTGGCACTGCAGCGCCTGCCAAACGTTTACATCCGCACGTCGCTGCACAACCCGTCGCAGGAGCAAATTCCCTACCGAGACATGTGGTCCTACCTCAAGCGAATCTATGACCGCTTCGGCCCTCAACGGATGATCTATGCCAACTTCTTCGAACTGCTGATCATCAAAGAGTTGATTCCCTTCTTCACGGCTGAAGACAAACAGTGGATCCTAGGCAAGACTGCTTTGAAGGTGTACACGTTCAAGGATACACCAGTAAATTAACCTGCGCGAATTCGGTTCTGTTCCGCATGGGAGCGACATCGCAGATGGACAATCGTTGCGGGGTGGCGGGCGTCTCGCTGAGGGCCAGACCACCAAACTAACGATCACTCGGTTTTCGAGTCGGCATTGATTGACGATCGGGAATTCAGCTCGCCTTAAAGCATGACCCCCGAACGAACCGACACCGGCCATTTTCTCGTAATCCCGGGAAATAGAATTGTGGAATTGCGCTGCATTTGTTTATGATGTGGACCGATCAAAGAATAACGATGTGTTTGCCGTTTCGCGTCAACAGCGGCGCGAGGATCGTTTTCACAACGACTGGAGGTCTCGAATCATGACCGTGCGGGCAAGCAGCCGGCAGCACCGGGCTCATCACGTAGAGAGCACGATCCGTTCCCCCTTCCACCCAGCCGCAGACGACCTCATTCAGATCGGTTCACGGCGGTGGTTTCTGCAGACCGGATTAGCCGGTTTCGCGGGACTCTCGCTGCCCCAGCTTATGCAGCTTCAGACTGCAGGGGCCGCAACGGGCCAGTTCGGACTGCGGGACCGTAAGGCGGTCATTCTGTTCTGGCTGTCAGGTGGTCCTAGCCAGATTGACATGTGGGATCCCAAGCCAGAGGCGCCCCAAGAAATCCGCAGCCCGTTTGCAACGATCGCCACAAAGGTTCCCGGCGTGAACTTTACCGAGCATCTTCCCCTGCAGGCATCGATTGCTGACAAGCTTTCAGTCATTCGCTCGGTCGACTGCCGGGCCAGCAATCACACGCCGATCACCATGCAGGCCGGCAACCCGCTGTCCCGCCGAACCAACGACGGAAAAGACGGCGGCGGTTATCCGTCGATGGGCTCGATCGCCGCCAAGTTCCGTGGTGCGAACGATTCCGATCTGCCGGCTTTCGTGGGATTGGCCCGGTCGTGGAGGTCGGACGTCTGGGGATCAGGTCAGATGGGTGCGGAGTACGCTCCCGTGAAGGGACACGAGCTGGCCGGCAAGTTTGCGATGCCGAAGGGAATCGAGGTTCCGCGGCTGCAGGATCGCAACAGACTGCGTCGGGAGTTCGATCGTCTCCGCCGCGACCTGGACCAGAAAGAGACCCTCGAACGCTTCGGCCGGTCTAATCAGCGGGCCTACGAACTGGTTCTTTCCGGGAAGGTGCAAAAGGCGTTTCAGGTCTCCGAGGAATCTCCGCAAACAGTCGCCGCCTACGGGCGAGACAGCATCGGCGAAAAAGCGCTGTTGGCCCGCAGACTGGTGGAATCCGGTGTGACCTTCGTTCTGGTCAGTGGTGCCTGGGGCTATTTCGACCATCATGGAGACAAAGTTCGCTGGGGTGGAATTGTCAAGGGGCTCAAACCGCTCTTGCCTCGCGTGGATCGAGCTCTGCATGCGCTGATCACCGATCTGGAGCGGCGGGGCCTGCTCGATGACACCCTGGTCATGATGATGGGTGAGTTCGGTCGCTCTCCGCGGATCACCAAAGATCACGGCCGTGATCACTGGACCAACGTGATGTCGATGGCGCTGGCCGGCGGCAGAATGCCGCACGGACAGGCGATCGGCAGCAGCGATCGCAGCGGTGGCGCAATTACCAGCGGCATAGTGCGGCCGCAAGATTTGGCAGCGACGACCTTCCAGCATCTGGGAATCGATTTGGGCAGCCACTGGGTCAGCCCCCGCGGCCGTCCGACACCGATTGTCGCCGAAGGTGGCCGGCCGATCCCCGAGCTGACATGACGTCGGTCGCTACGGCCTGTCTCGGAAGCCGGTTTCGGGAGATCTCAAGGATGTTCGAATATTCCTAGGATCTGGTCCCACGGAAAACGTGGGATTTGAAAGTCGCGAGTCCTCGAACTCGCGGCCGTTTTCTGTTTGAATGACAAACAACGATAGCGGCCCTTCGGCGAAAAACGAGAATTGCGAGCTTGCAGTCCGCTTGATACCATGAATCCGGTGGTTCAGCGGCAATCGTGCCTCCGCTGAGGTGCGTAGGTCATCTCTGAACACGGGCCGGTGTTCCCTGTGGTCCGACTTCCATGAACAATCGCGATTTAAGTTCTTTCTGGCCGATTCCTTGCGGCACTTGGTTCGCGACGAATGTTCGCGTCAGTGCGTTGGTCCCGCTGCTGGTCTTGGTGCTCTGCTGGCGACTGGACGACGTTCGGTTTGGTCTAGTTTTCAGTGGGATTTTTTTTGTCAGCCTCGTGGCACACGAGTTTGGACACGTGGTTGCGGCGCGGATGACCGGAGGCGCCGGCGACGAAATTCTTATCTGGCCGTTCGGCGGATTGGCGATGGTCCGGCCGGCCGGCTCGTTTCGTTCGCAATTGCTGACTCCGGCCGGCGGCCCGCTCGTGAATTTGATTTTGTGCGGCGTAACGCTCAGAGCAGTCCTCGATTGGGTTGACCTGAACCCAGGCTCGGCGCTCGCAGCATTTGATCCGTTGCAGATGCCGCTCGGCGAGCTGTCGGACAATCTTCTGTCCGACGTGCTTGTGCTGACGTTTGTGGCCAACTGGATACTGCTGCTCGTCAATTTGCTTCCCGTTTATCCTCTGGACGGCGGGCAGATCTTGCAGACGTGTTTGAGGTCTCGGTGGGGTGGTCCGGCTGGCGCAGAAATCTACATTCGCGTGGGGTTTGTCGTCGGTGTCATCGGGGTTTTTGCCGGGTTGATGCTGGACCATACCGGCGTGGTTCTCCTCGGGGCAATCATTGTGCTGCTCAATATGCGGGAAATGTATCAGTTGCGGACGGCCGACGGTTACGACGATTCGTTCATGGGCTACGATTTTTCGCAAGGCTATACGAGCCTGGAGCGCGGCCAGGAGAAGACGTCACAACGGCGCCCGGGGTTGCTGCACCGTTGGCGTGAGCGGCGCCGGGCCGAGAAGCTGCAACGAGACAAGCAGCGGGACATCGAAGTTGAAACGATGCTCGACGCGATTCTCGAGAAAGTTCACCGAACCGGTATCGAATCACTGACCGTCGCCGAAAAACGTCTGCTGAATCGGGCCAGCACTCAGTTTCGCGAGAAAGACCGCGACGGACGGTAGCTGAAATCGTCCCGCCAGCAGAACGCCGCACGCATCGCTCGTGCCGCTCTCGCATTCTCGGGCGAATTCGTATAAGACTTCTCACCTATTGCAGTTGCGTATTGAATCTACGAATTCCGCGAATTTTTCCTAAATTTTGACAATTGTGGTTGTCAAAATTGTGTTAATTATCGTTATATTACAGCATAACAATGATTTTTTAGATGGGCGGCAACCGATCGTCCGACAGAAAAGCGATCCTCACCAGCGGTTTCGTTGTAAACGAATCGTGAATGGTCGAGAAACGCAGAGGTTCTATTCATCTTCATCCGGAAAATCGAAATTGGCTTGTGAGGCGATTCGAGCATCAATGGCCACGGTTCTGACACACAAGACTCACGCTCGAAGCTGGCGCAGCAGAGAGTCTGCCGATGCATTTGACGAGGCGCCAGTGCCTTCTGGGCGAATTCGAGCCGGTGAATTCAGCGTGCCGAAACATTATCGAGTCACTCATTTGAAAAGGCGGCGGGCCGAACGAATTCTGGCGATGAACATCGAGTTTATGCCCAGTTCGTCTTTCGAGTTGTCCAGCGCCGGCGAGAAGATTCTCGGACCGTATCCGAAATCAGATTCTAAGGTCCATCAGGACCATTGCAAAGCCAAGCTGCCGGTAGCTCCGCCCGGGACACCACCGTACCTGGCGTCGCTCTATTCGATTCCCTTGCTGACCCCGGAACAGGAACAATACCTATTCCGAAAAATGAATTTCCTGAAATACCAGGCGCATCGATTGCGCGACTCGCTCGATCCTAACCGACAGCAAATGGCACTGATGGATCGAATCGAAGAACTGTTGGACGATGCGTTGCTGGTTCGGAATCAGATCGTGTGTGCGAATCTCAGGCTGGTGGTGTCGATGGCCAAAACGCACGTCGATTCGGCGAACCAGTTCGATGAGATTGTCAGCGACGGCAACCTGCCGTTGATTCGAGCCGCCGAAATTTTCGACTTCGAACGAGGGACACGCTTCAGCACCTATGCGACCTGGGCGGTTCGCAACAGCTTGTTTCGGTCAACGCCGCGAAATCGACTCCGGATGAAACGGTTTCCGACAATGATCAGCGAGGTCTTCGAGTCGACCTCGGAAGATTGCCCGTCGATGCTGGCACAGGAAACGTATCACCGCAATTTGCGGTCCGCGATCGAACAGATGCTCTCGAAACTCGACAACCGCGACCAGACGATTGTCTCGGCCCGATTCGGCCTTGACAAAAGTGGACGACCGCAACGGCTTCGCGAAATCGCAGAACGGCTCAACATTAGCACCGAGCGTGTGCGCCAGTTGTTGACGCGCTCACTGAACCGGATGCGGGAGCTGATCGAAATCGAGACTGTCGAGGTTGTCTGAGCATCGGCGAAGTTGCGTTGCGACGTCACCGATGCTGAAAAACTCAAACTGTCAACAAGAAAGATGGACCACGGATGAAAACAGTTTCGGGCTGGGTGTGAGGCCTCTGCGCACGTCACACAAAAGAAGGGCTTTATAAGTCTATTCGATCCGTGTCATCTGTGATTTTTTCCGAATTGCAGTTTACGGTTTTAGTGAAAAAGATGTTCACTGGCGAGGATTCAGTCCTTCCAAAACATCCTGGGAGATCTCGCGTAGAATTGGGAGTCCTGTCTTGGCAGTTGAACGGCGACCGTAGGAAGCGATCCTGAGGGTGGTGTCTTAACTTGCGGAAGTTATTCTCGACTGGGTTCTTGTTGCTCTTTAGTACGCTCTGTGAATGTCGGAATGGCGCGACCGTGTGGGTCGATTTCACGACCCCGCAGTTCGTAGGCCAGCTTCTCCTGCAGCGCCGGACCGATGTAGTGCTCGATCCGCGAGGCTGGTTCGTGCAGGTGATCGTGTGGAAGCTCAAAATGTTGGTCGAGATAGGTCTCCCACAGCCGATGGGCACGGACCAGCGAACGTCCCAGCTCGCGGCCGGCGACGGTTAATTGCACCATTCCGCCGGAATCAGCCGCCAGCCGAGCCCGCAGTCGCAGCAGACGAACCGCCAACCAAGCCTTCAGTCCACCGCCGGCAAGGCCGGCACATTGGTTCCTACTGAGCTGAAACGGACTGGAGGCAGTGGCTGTTTTTTCCTCAAGCCGATACATGCCGGCGACAATGTCTTCGGTGACAATCCGCATCGAAAGACCGAAGTTGTGGATGATCTTGGCGACGATTCCGTGCGTCGGTGCCAGCAGAACCGCAGCCAAAAACTGTATGCCAGCCACAACAGCCAACATGCCGGCCGCGTTTGTGTTCAGATGGCGCGCCCACAGACATCCAAAGATCGCCGAGATCGATCCCACCAGGACCGCGATGACGATCAGCCAACTGAGGCGGTCGGTCAGTAAATGTGCGGTCGCTGCCGGGACGATCAGCATGGCAACCACCACGATCGCCCCGACCGCCTCCAGCGACGCCACCGTCACAGTGGCGACCATTCCCATCAGCAAGTAATGCACGAGGCCGGCACTCAACCCCATTGCGGTCGCCAACATGGGATCGAACGATGAAATCTTCAGTTCTTTCCAGAAAGCGATGGTGAACAATAACGTCAGGCCGAACACAGGAACCAGCGATTGCAGGGCCCGAGGCACGTCCTTTCCAAAAATCGTGATCGGGTCCAGAGACACAACGTCGAGACGCCCGAATAAAACACAATCGGTATCGAGGTGAACGTTGACTTGGCTAATCATGATCACGCCCAGCGCAAACAACGAGGTAAACACGACCCCCATACTGGAATCTTCCGGAACTTTTCCGAAACTGTGCAGCGTCTGCGTTAAAAACGCAGTCAGCACGCCGACGGCTAGGGCGCCCAGCAACATGGGAACGATCGTGGTTTTTCCGGTCAGTAGGAATGCAATGCCGATACCCGCGAGGACCGAGTGGCTGATCGCATCTCCCAGCAGGCTCATCCGACGCAGGACCAGAAAGCAACCCAGAATCGCACACGATGCGTTACAGACGATTCCGACCGCTATCGTCCAGAAGTCGATTCTTGCATTGTCCGAAAGGAAGAGGGGCCAATCGATCATC
Organism: Planctomycetota bacterium; assembly: GCA_963582395.1. Lineage (GTDB taxonomy): Bacteria > Planctomycetota > Planctomycetia > Planctomycetales > Planctomycetaceae > CAUZTK01. The sequence goes on from CAUZTK010000068.1 coordinate 13,476, forward strand.
CCGGATCGCCTTTAATTCCCGCGCGGGACATTTGAGGAAACAACCCGGCTGATTTCAGCTTCGCCTCCAATTCGTCGATCAACTCGCGAGGAAGCCGCTCGTCCAGAGACTCGCTGTCCAGATCGGCGAAATTGCCGGCCGTTTCGGCATGTTCGACCAGAAACAGCTCCCATAAGCGGTGGGAACGGGTCGTCTGGGCAGACCACTGCAAGCCCGTATTTGTGAACATCCAGGTGTCTGCCGAGCCGCGGGTCAGATCCCCGTTTCTCTTCAGCCTGTTGAGCACAACCAAGAGTTCCGCTCGGCTCCAGGACTTTTTCCGCAGGATTTCGTCAAGTTGTACGGGGAGACGTTGGGGAAGTCTCGGCTCACAAATTTCGTAAAGCACGCGTAAAACCGTTTGATCGGCAATTTTTCTGCGATAGCGATAGTCGGACCACACCCTGGCGATGAGACCTCGGCTGGGAGCCAGCAACAGCGAGCCGAGAAAAATCGTGGTTCCCACAAGCACGATCACCGGCCCCGAGGGGAGGTTGAACCGGGCGGTCGCCAGCGTTCCGAGGGCACCGGTTGCCAGCCCGAACACCGCCGACAGCGCCAGCATGACTCCTAGCCGTTCGGTCCAGAAGCGGGCCGCTGCTGCGGGAATGATCAGCAAGGCTGCCATCAGAATCACGCCGACCGCCGGCAGGCCGATGACGACGGTCAGCGCAATCATTGCCATCAGCAGCAAGTCAATCCGAAAAGCGGGCCAACCTTGAACGCTGGCAAATCCGGGATCGAAGGCGATCAGCTTAAACTCCTTATACATCAGCAAAATGAGCAGCAGGCATAGCAGAGCTGCTC
>CAUZTK010000069.1:0-13937 GCA_963582395.1 Planctomycetota bacterium
AGCCTGAAGGCTGCTCCACGTCTGACGACGACCACCACGCCATGATTCAAACTCTTCTCGATTCGACGACCATTCCGTTGCTGGAGCAAGTTGCCCGGTTCAGCGAACTCCGGCAGCAGTTTCTCGCCGGCAACATCACCAACCTCGACACACCCAATTGCAAGTCGCGCGACCTTCCGGTCGAAGCGTTCAGAAAAGCGCTGAAAGAAGCGGTCATCGCCCGTCGCCGCCACCCCAACGCAGGCACGCTCGCCTCGGTCACACAACAACCAAAATCTCTCAATGAAATCTTCTCGGAGCAGTTGTTTCAGCCCGTTCTCGCGCCGGCACAGAACCTGACTTCTCTGGACGGCAACAATCGCAATGTTGAAACCGCCGTCATGGAGATGAAGAAGAATACCGGGATGCAGCGTTTTGCGATTGAAGTGATGGCCGCCCAATTGAACCTGCTGCAGGCGGTGATCAGCGAACGGGCGTAATTCTCATGGGAATCAGGAGGACGAAAGCGATGAACGGAGTATTCAACATCAGCTTGAGCAGGTTAATCGCCCAGCGCCAGCGGATGAACACCATTGCCGGCAATATTGCCAACGCCAACGCCACACAGGACGCAGACGGAAATATCTCGCCCTTTCAACGGCGGATTGTCACGTTCACCGCCGATTCAGAAAATGCGGATTCGGAAGCCGCCCCGGTCGGCGTTAAATACCGGGTTGAACTCGAGACCCAAACCCCTTTCCACAAAGTACACGAGCCAGGCCATCAACACGCCGACAAGGAGGGCTACGTGCTCTACCCCAACATCGACATGATTCACGAGTAAATCAACATGATGGAGGCCGCACGGGCTTACGAGGCGAATCTCGCGGCCATCGAAATGTCAAACAACGTTTACCGAATCCTCGGCTAAACCCGCGTACAACACGAACAAGCTTTGATTCTCGGTCGGCACCGAAATTCCAAAGAAAGGGAAGGAAACCATGGCAAATCCGATCGACGGTTTGGGGTCTCTGAATTCTCTGCTCAAACCGTTCACCATGTCAGAGTCTTTTCAGAACACGGCTGCCAACTCGGGTGAAATCGATTTCCAGAAACTGCTGTTGGAAGCACTCAGCGAAACCAGCGCTGCCGAGCAAGCGGCACAAAGCGCCGTTGAGCAATACCAAATCGACCGCGGCACCACCAAATCAGAGGTGTTCGTCGAGATGAAAAAGGCCGAACTGGCGCTGAGGTTAACCATGCAGATCCGCAACAAAGTCCTTGAAGCCTACGAGGAAATCAAACAAATGAGAATGTAGTCAGTGTCCCGTGCAAACCAGTGTGGCGAGTGATGAACGATGAATGGCGAACTGACAACTGACAACTGACCATGGAAGCCTTCAACAAAACACTTCAGCAGTTTTTCGACTTATACAAGTCGATGTCACCCAGCCAGCGGGGAACGCTGATCGTCGTCCCGTTGATCATTGTGGGGGCATTTGCGTTCCTGATGTTCGGCGACCGCTCGTCATCTTACGTGCCGCTTTCTTGGGGCAAGACATTTACATCCGGCGAGTTGAGCCGCGCCAAACAGACGCTCATGGACGCCGGTTTGGACGATTATCGACGTAAAGGGCTTCGACTAATGGTCCCCAAGAACGAAATCGACCGTTACAACGCTGCACTGGTTGACGGCGGGGCTCTGCCGACGCATTGGACCGAAGATCTCGAAATATCACTCGCCAACAGTGGTATGCTCGATACCCCAGGCAAGATACGGATGAAGATGAAAATCGTACTGGGGAGGGAACTCCGCCGCATGCTCCGCGTGTTGCCGGACATCGAAGATGCCAGCCTCATATGGGCCCCTCCGACTCGGCGGCGGTGGCCCAACAAGTCGGCCAAGGTCAAAGCGACGCTCGCCGTTCTTCCCCGCAGAGGACGGGAGCTGTCGCTGAGCCGCATCCAGTCGCTCCGTTACGCCGTCGCCGGCATGGTTCCCGATCTTGAGTCGGACAACGTGACCGTGCTCAATCAAGCGTCCGGTGCCGCTTACACTGTCGAGTCCGAGGACAGCCACAACCTGCAAAAAGCCCGCGACCTCGAGCGAGAATACGAGCAAAAGATCCGTAGCAACCTTGCGTACATTCCGGGAGTTCTGGTGACGGTCAACGTCGATCTGGAGAACATCCAGCACTCGACGGAACGGAAGCGGACCGTCGATAACAAGCCCGTCTCGGTGATGCAGAAAGATTCGAGCCGCACCACCAGCAGCAGCCAGCGCCCGGCCCGTGCCGAGCCGGGGGCCGGGCCGAACGTAGCCAGAACGCTGCAACCAGCTCAGAACGGCACCCAGAGATCGCAGCAGTCCACTGATACAGACACGGAATCGATCAGTCTGCCGACAGTCATCGTGATCGAAAAGACTTTCACACCACTCATGCCCAAATCGGTTCAGGCGGCCATCTCCATCCCCAAAGCGTATGCCCACACCGTGGCGCTGGAAAATAAGCAGGTGGCTCAGGCCGAGGCCCAACCGCAAGCCGGACAGCAACCCGCTGAGCCAACCGTCACCCAGGCGGAAATTGCAGCCGCCGAAATGGAAATCAAAGCAACCGTGCAGGCGCAGGTCGCCAAGTTGATCCCCAAAACATCGCCTCCCGAGGCAATCGACGTCAGCTTTCATGTTCCGGGTGTCGCGGACGTGGCCTTCATTGAGGAAAGCTTGGTCGATTCAGTCTCTCAGATGGCCGGACGTTGGGGCGGCGCAATCGGATTGGCACTGTTCGCCTTGTGGGTCCTCTGGATGTTGAACAAGAGCATGTCCCGGCTGCCGTCCGAAGACGAAACACTCAAACCCGAACTGTTGTTGCAGAGCCGAGATGACGAGGAAGAACCCGAGGAAGAAGAGCCGCCGGAATTGACCCGGCGGGATGAGCTGCAATCGGCTGTCCGCGACAACCCGGAAGCGGCTGCCGCCGTCCTCGGCAAATGGCTGCGGGACACCAATTGAAGGATGAAGGTTGAAAAACCACTGACAACTGACAACTCACCAACCACCCTCCAGGGAACTGAGATGAACGACATCAAGAAAGCCGCCATTTTTCTGCTCAGTCTTGAAAAACCGCTGGCTGCGGAAATCCTCAGCCAGTTGCCGAAGAAGATGGTCGAGGCGGTGACGATGCAGATCGCCCAGCTAGACGACGTGACCAAAGATCAGCAAGAAGCGGTTCTGAACGAATTCCACCAAGTGTCCAAGGCCCAGTCTTACATCGAGCGCGGCGGCATGGATTTTTCCAACGATCTGCTGGAGCAGTCGCTCGGCTCGGACGACGCCGGCCGTATCCTCGAGAATGTGCGGCAGTCGATGAGCTCGGTCCCGTTCGGATTCCTGCAAAAAGTGAGGGCCGAAAACCTCATCACTTTCATCGTTGAAGAGCACCCGCAAACGATCGCGCTGATCATGTCGTATCTTGCACCGAGCCTGGCCGCCGAAGTGCTCAGCGGTCTGCCCTCGAACAGGCAGTTCGAGGTGATTCGCCGGATTGCCAGCATGGAGCAAACGAACCCGGAAGTGGTCCGCGACGTCGAGACGAGTCTCGAAAGCCGCATGACATCCACGTTCAATCAGCAGATGAAAAAGGTGGGTGGAGTCCCGATGGTCGCCCAGATTCTCAACGTCACCGACCGCATGACCAATGAGGGAATTTTGGAAAGTCTGGAGCAGGAAAACAGCGAATTGGTCGACGAAATTCGGCGGCTGATGTTCGTCTTCGACGACCTGCTGAAACTCGACGACAAGGCCATCCAAAGTCTGCTCAAAGAGGTCGACAACAACCAGTGGGCGATTGCTCTGAAAGGTGCATCTGAAGAAATCACACAAAAGATCATGGGCAACCTCTCGCAACGGGCTGCCGAGATGCTAAAGGAAGAAATGGAATACTTGGGGCCGGTCAAGCTCAGCGACGTCGAATCGATTCAGCAACAAATCGTCGATACGATCCGCCGTCTGGAAGACGCCGGCGAAATCGAAATTAGCGCCGCGTCCGAAACCGAACAGTATATTACCTAATGGAAGCTGCCAATCCTCTGTCACGAGTCAGTTTCAGTGGTCAGTGGTTTTTCAACCTTCAACCATCAACGTTTTACATGACGGCAGCCGAAACAATGCGAATTCTGAAGGCCAGTGCCCTTCGCGGACTGGGCTCGAAGATCGTTTTCAACTACGACGATTTGCGCCAGCGATGCGACGAGTATATCGAGCAGACCCGCTCGCAAACACGGCAGATGCTCGTCGAGGCCCAAAGGGAAGCCGAAGAGATTCGCCGTCGTGCATTCGAGGAAGGCCATGAAACCGGCCGGCGCGATGGGCTCAGCCAGGCCGATGCCGATATTGAACGGCGGGCCGGCGAGATGGCTGAACAAAAAGCACGCGAAATGCTGCAAACAACAATCCCGGCTCTGCAGGCGGCCGCCGAAGAAATCTCACTGGAACGCGACCGCTGGCGGGCGCACTGGGAGGCCTCTGCAGTTGAATTGGCCGCTGCCATCGCCGAAAAACTGTTGCGACACGAATTGAACCGTCAACCGGAAGTCACCATCGATTTGCTGAGAGAGACGCTCGAAATAGCAGCCGGAAGTCCCTCGATTCGGCTGCGACTGCATCCCGACGACTTGCAACTGTTGGGCGAGCACGCTGAGGGCGTCGTCCGCAGCATGGCCTCGTGCGGCGATGCTGAGCTTGTACCCGATCTGACCATCTTTCGCGGTGGCTGCGTCATCGAAACGCGTCATGGAATCATCGACGCGAAATTGGAAACGCAGCTACAGCGAATCACGTCCGAGCTTCTGCAGTAGAATTCGTAATCGGCCAAACCCATGCTCGACCTGGACGACCAGCTTAGCCTAATTCTGCCGGTGGGACTGACCGGCAGCATCAGCAAGATCGTCGGGTTGACCGTTTCGGTCGCTGGCTTTCCGGCTCCTTTGGGATCGATCTGCCGAATCGCCCGCGAGCACGGTGAACCAGTCGATGCGGAAGTGATCGGATTTCAGGACGAAAACACGCTGCTGCTTTCCTACGGCGATTTGGCAGGAATCCGCCGCGGAAACCGTGTGTCGCTGGTGCAATCGGTTCCCGGAGTCCGTGTGGGTGAGCGGCTGTTGGGGCGGGTGCTGGATGGCCGCGGAGAATTTATCGACGGACGTCCTGCGGCCGTCTTGCCTTACCGGGTGGCCTTGCATGCCCAGCCGACCTCGCCGTTGAATCGGCCTCGGATCGACTCCTCGCTGACCACTGGAATTCGCGCCATCGACGCTCTGTTAACTTGTGGAAAAGGCCAGCGTCTGGGAATTTTTTCCGGCAGCGGCGTTGGCAAGAGCACGTTGTTGGGGCAAATGGCCCAATCGAGCTCAGCCGACGTGAATGTCGTCGTCCTTGTGGGCGAGCGGGGCCGGGAAGTCCGTGAGTTTCTGGAACGCGATCTCGGCACGGAGGGGCTTTCCCGTAGCGTGGTCGTCGTGGCCACAAGCAACGAGCCGGCGCTCGTGCGTCTTCGAGCCGCCCACATGGGAACAGCCATCGCCGAGTACTTCCGCGACACGGGTCGAGACGTTCTGCTGATGATGGACAGCATCACCCGCTATGCACTCGCTCAACGAGAGATCGGTCTGGCGGGAGGCGAACCACCGGCCTCAAGAGGTTATCCGCCAAGCGTTTTCGCATTGCTGCCCCGTTTGCTGGAGCGAAGCGGTCGTAGCGATTGTGGGAGTATTACCGGTTTTTACAACGTCTTGGTTGAATCTGACGATGCCAACGAGCCGATCTCTGATGCAGTGCGCGGCATTCTCGACGGACACGTTACGTTGTCGCGGAGGCTCGCCGAGCAGGCTCATTGGCCAGCCATCGATGTTCTGACCAGCATCAGCCGGTCGATGAACGACGTCGTCGACGACGAGCATCGACAAGCCGCCAACAACCTGAAACAACTGATGGCCGCCTATAGGAAATCGGAAGACCTGATCTCCATCGGGGCCTATCAGTCCGGGTCGAACCCAACGGTCGACCTGGCCATTCAACTTCACAACCGGATCAACGTCTTCCTGGCACAAAAAGTTTCCGAACAACCAACGTTTGACGAAGCTGTGAACGGTCTTTTGAAACTGGACAAACTTCGAGCGAGTTTGTCGGCTGGGCCGGCCGAAGCCGAAACACCGGCTGATGCGATACCGGGCCAATCCGACTCCGGCCAATCGATTCCGTCATCGACATAAACCGACTTTTGCGAGTGGTCAGGCCCCGGACTTTTCTGACCACTTGAACCGCCGGGACGCCGATTTTGAAGAACTTCATCTTTCCATTCGAATCTCTGCTGAATTACCGCCGCAGCAAATGCGATTTGTGTCGCCAGTTGCTGGCACAGGTTCTGGCAAGCGACCACCGGCTGCTAGCGGACCGGAAGTCGCTGGAACAACAACGGCACAAACAGTTGCAGGAGCTCCGCGAATTGGTGGCGGCCGGCGAAGTCGACGTCGATCGTTCCGCCTCCCGGCGTTACTTTGCCGGTCAAGTGCTGGGGGACATTCGGTTGGTCGATCGTAATCGGCAGATTGTCGCCGAGCAGCTAGACCTTTGCCGGCAAGCACTGAGCAAGGCTGACCGGGATGTGAAGGTCTTGGAAAAACTTCAGGCGAAGCAACAGGCTGAGTTTTACTACGAGAACCGGCGCCGCGAGAACCGTGAACTGGCCGAACTCTGGATGGCGACACGGTATTCGGATGTCTCGAAATGATCCGGACGAGCCTTGTCGTGATCTCGGTTATTTGTGTGGCGACGTTGTTGTCGGAAGTTCTTGGTCTGGCCTTTCTATGGTCACGGGGCCAACTGACAGTCGACATCATCAACGACATCCGCCTCGTTCTTGTCGGACAAGACCCAGACCGTTTTGATCTCGATGAAGAAGAGAAAGAAGACCAGATCTCCAGCAAGGACTACGTTCTCCACCGTACCATGCGAATCTTAGAGCTCAGCGCCCGCGATGAGGAACTCGACCTGCTGAAAACCATGATCACCGATAACCGCAAGAAGCTGATCGACGAACAGGAGCTGTTCAAGAATAAGAAGAACGATTTCGAAAAAGAGTTGCAGCGACTACAGCAGGCCAACACGTCGACAGCCACCGAACAAACACGAGGAATCCTGATTGCGTTATCGCCGAGCAACGCTGTCGAGACCCTGCTGGCACTGACCGTCGACGAAGACGTTCTGTTGATGAAAGGACTGCCCGAAAAGGAGATCACCAAGATATTAAAGGAGTTTTTGAACGGGAACGACGAACAGAAAGAGCGGGGACAGACAATCTTCAAAGCTATCAGCCACGGGGAACCCTCAAAGATGTTAATCGATAACTCGCTGCAAAAACTGGCCGAAGACGCTGAAACCGCCGCTGCGAACTGATTTTGGCTTCCTAACACTGAATTTCTTAACAATGAATTGCCAATCGAACCCAAGGGACATTCGTTTTTTCACGACCCAAAACGAAGGTCCCGTTGATCATGACCGATTCCAGTTCTCTCTTTCAGATCGACGTCTCGCCTGTCCCTGCTGGCACTCGAATCACCGCTCCACCGACGCCCCTCCGCGACGTGCCTGTTTCTGACTCCGACTATCGCAAAGCGCTCTCGCATTGACTCGATGGTACGAATCGCCGTACGCCGCCGGCTGAGAACAGCAGTCGGGATCTACGCGACGCAGCCACTCAGTACGCACCCCGGTCTCCGGCCGAATCCCAAGCCGAAGACCACCGTGAAGCCTCCACAGACGATCTCGGCGTCAGCCGGTCCTCTTCGGCTCAACAGCAGGCACCGGGCCGGAGTCAACCTGCCGGCGATTCAGACGATGCCGGTACCAACGAGCCAAACACCGCACCGGCAAATGACCGACTCCCGCCGCAATCCGAAACCGAAACTCAAACTGGCGACGCGCCAAACACGGCGTTCCAGCACGTCTTTCAAAGTCAGGGTCCCCCGCTGCCGCCGGCCAGCATCGAAATTTTTCTCAGCGATCTTCCCGACAAACCGGCCAATGACCTCCCCTCTGAGCTGATCGACGCAGTCCCCGACGTGGGGAGTCTGATCGCTCCTGCCGGACTGGTCCAGACCTTTCGGGACGAAAGTCAGAACGTGACAAACTCGTTGGTCAACGAATTGAACGCGGGGTCGGATCTAGCACAATTTATCGATGCCGGGGCAACAGGGTCGCAACCGGGTCACACGTCTGCCGTCTCGTCAGATGTTCTTTCCGACAATCAACAACAACCCGGCGGCACAGAAATCGCTTTCCTCGACGTCGAAATTTATCCTCCGGAGCTGACGGCAATCGGGGAAGTAAATTTGACTGGCGATCCTGAAACAGTTCGTTCGCAGCAGTCATCTGGGACGCCGTTTTCTGTGACTGAGATCGTCGACATCCAACCTTCATCCTTCAACCTTTGATGTCGGCACACGCTTGCCAGAGGGCGAAACTCCTGACACCCGACAGGGATGATCGCTTCCCGTGGACGGGATTTTGGAACCGGTTTCAGCGACGACGGCCGAATCACCAAACCCGGATGCTGAGCCGCTCATCGTTTCCGCAGCGGTCGGAACTGTAGATTCCACCACTAAAGAAACGATTCAGACTTCATCAGGGGGCACCAATACTTCCGGACGGCATGCCGAAACGTTCGTGGCTCAAACAGACGGCACCACCAATGTCGGGAGTCAGGGATTGGCGCCGACCACGCCCACACACGATTTAACCGCCGCCCCACAAATTACTACGCAGCCGGAGTTTCATGTCGCCGAATTCGTCGATCGCGTTGCCGATGCCGTTCGGATCGCTCAGAAGGACGGACAACGATTGCGCATTCAACTACATCCGCCACAACTCGGCGCTCTGCGGATCGACGTATCAATCCGTGGCAGGACGCTCTCGGCACACCTGGAAGTGTAGACGTCCGCCGCTCAGCAGGCGATTCTTGAAAACATGTCCCTGCTCCGAGAGGTGCTGATGCAGAACGGTACGACGATCGACCGCATCGACGTTCAACTGGTTGATCCGACCCGCGAGGATGCTCAAGCGGAGTTGTCAGACCACCAAGACCCAGATTTCCAAGATCAGCAGCCGGATCAAGATCAACAACAAGACTCCCCAGAGGAACCTGAAGAGCATGACGATGCTGACACCCCGCCGCACCGCATTTCGGAGATCGATCATCTCGATATTCAGGTCTGACCGAGACTCGCTCCAAACCTCTGACACGAGTCAGTTGTCCGTTGTTTTCTCAACCTTCAACTTTTCGGGGAACCCAAGATGGAAATCACACCCGTTGCCGGTTCCGGCGATGACGTCACAATCGTCGACCGCAACTCGTTCGGCTTCTCCGGATTGAACGCGGATACCTTTATGAAGCTTCTGATCGCGCAGTTGTGGAACCAGGATCCTTTGGACCCGGTCGGTGGCGATCAGCCACTCAGCCAGATTGCGACCATGCGAAACCTGCAGTCGAACATCGAACTGAGCGAGGCGATGAAGGCGATCACCACGAATCAACAACTCTCGACAGCCGCTTCGTTCATCGGCAAGGCTGTCAGCGGCGACGGCACCGGTCCGAACGCGGTGAGCGGCGTTGTTGATCGAGCCTTCCTGCGAGAGGGCGAGGCGTTTGTGGGGATCGGCGATGCCGAATTACCGCTGGAGAACGTCACCAGCGTCAACCTGCAAGCGAGTGGATTCTTGACCACCCGCCGATCATTCTATCCTGCGCGAATCCGGCCGTAGGTGTGCTGAGCCGAGCCAACGAACAGGCAGTTCTCGTCGCCGCGGAGAATCCGACTCGCCTCATCGAGACTTTCCAGCGGGATCATGAACAGATCCTCGACGAGTTCGCTGGGCAGATGGCTGAGGAGATAGATATTGGCCCAATCGGCGGCATCGGCAAGCTGAGTGGCCGAAACCAGATCGGGTGGTAGAAAGGTCCGCAGCGGCTGGATGGCATCGCGGGCTGTCTCGCTCTGACGAAGCAGTTCCAGCCCCTGCCCGGGCTCAGCGGAGATCTCGGAGAGGACCACGATTTTTCCACCGCCGGCTACCAAATTGCGGGCGGTTGCTAGCGCCGCTCCTAGCTGATGCCAGCCATGTCCGCCGGCGTCGTTCTCGATGGCCGCCAACACAATCTCCGGACGGGTGTCGAGTTCAATCAGCCATCCGCGGGCCAGCAGTTCAATGCCGCGGCGCAATACAGAATCTGCGGCGCCGGCCAGGACATGGGCCACTCCGGAACCGGCGGCAGCCACTACCTGAATCGAAAACTGTGATCCCAGCATCCAGCCAACTTCGTCGATCAACACTCTGAGCGGACGCTGGTCGTCTGGTCCGAGTTCTCGGTGCCCCTGCCCATGTGCTTGCTGGATGGCGTCGGATATCGAGAGTCCGGGATAAAACACGCTGTTCGTTCCCCGATGGCCAGTCAACGGGTCGTATGAAATCGGACCGATCGAAATGACGACGTCGGCATCAATCACATCGCGGTTCAGATAGATCCGCTCTCCTGTCGCCGCCGAGCCGAGATATCCGCAACCGGTCTGGTCGGCGGGGTCGTGAACTTTCCAGACCATGTGCGAGCGGACGTCTTCTGGCAGAGCGACGCGCGGGTCGGGAAGCGCGTCTTGCAGAAGTTGGGCCGGCTGAATGACGACGACATTCTCCGGGACGATGTCCCGGCGCCGAAGCACATCCCAAGTCGCGCGGATGAGTGCCGGAGCTTCAGGCGTGTGATGATCGAGTACCAGCGCCACCCGATCGTCGGAGATGACAGCCTGTTCCAGCGGTGGAAAATTTAGCGGGCCCGAGAGCACCACGCTCAAATCCTTGCGTACATCCCGAATCGATTCGGGCAATTCGAGCGCTGCCACAATCCGTCCGGCATCGACCTCACACCGAAATTGACCCGCGCCGCCATATTTCAGGCTGACCGATATGGAATTCGTTATCGCCACAGTTCCTCTCCCGAGTTGTTCCGTTCCCGAGTGCTAAACACTATAGTAGGTAGGATCTCTCGGCACAAATCTATTAGCACGTAGCGACGGGCATCTTGCCTGTTATTGATTGGGCACAGGCGAACCGCCCTGCCTACAAATGGATGCCCGTGTTGGAAATTCGAAACAAATCCGAATTTCCAATGACAGAAACCGCCAGTTGTACGTTTTGAACATTCGGATTTCTGTTTTCGTGCTTCGTATTTGGTGGCGGCTTCGCCGCGTTAGGTACGTTAGTTATGACGGACGACGATCAATTGATGATCAGAATCCAGAGCGGTGACTCGTGTGCCTTCGAGCAGCTCGTCGAAAGATATCAGGGCCCGTTGACCGGATTCTTTTTTCGCAATACGCGGGATGTCCAGCTCGCCGAAGACCTGACCCAGGAGACGCTGCTGCGGGTCTACAACCAGTCGTGGGATTATCTGCCGCTGGGACGGTTTCGAGGGTGGATGTACCGCATCGGCCGCAATCTGCTGATCGACAGCATCCGGCGGCAATCGCACGACGCCCTGGTTCGGGCGGTCAAAGGGTCGAAAAAGGACGAAAGCGACGTGCTGGTACGAATCGCCGGTGAGTTTTTCTCTCCCTTCGATCAAGCGAATCATCGTGAACTGACGACCATTGTCAATGAGCTGCTGGATCAGATTCCTGAAGACCAAAGGCTCACATTTACCCTGCACCATTTTGCCGGGCTGACGCTTTCCGAAGTCGCCGAAGCCATGGAAACAACGCTGCCAACCTCAAAGAGCCGGCTGCGGCTGGCACGGGAAAAGCTGCGGGAAAAACTGAGCCGACGCGGAGTGCCCGATCCACAACAGACCGGCCGGAGATGAACGATCGAAAAACAATACCCAAACGCCGAACGAACCCGATTTCGACGTTTTGAACCCGTTTTTATCGAACTGGCGTGATCTTTTCAGGCTGGCTGCACGTTGACAATCAATTATCTATCGTTGGAGTGACACGATGAGTTATTTCAGCCGGTTGACGGACATCGTGACCTGCAACCTCTCCGAAATTCTGGCCAACGAATCAGACCCGGAAGCTGCCCTTCGGCAGATCATCTACGAAATGGAGGAAGGGCGTGCCGGGGCGAATCGAAGCGTCAACACCGCCGTTGCCAGCCAGCAGCGCCTCAGCAAAGAATTACAGGAACATTCCGCTCAGGTCGAGCTGTGGATGTCGAAAGCCAAGGATGAACTGGGTGCCGGATCGGAGCCGGGTGCGCGGTTGGCGCTGGCCCGCAAACGGGAGGTGGAAGACCTGATCGCCGGCCTGCAGCAGCAGCACAAGGCGGCCGTGGCGACGCGCGAACATCTGACGACCGTGCTCCGCGCTCTGAAGGCCCGTTTGGCCGAAGCGCGTCGCAGGCTGCAGCAGCTCGGTTCGGGCCAAATTTCGGAAGAAACTGCCGCGGCCGACTCCGCGGAACACAGCGACGCTCAACCCGGTTCAGACTCCGGCAATGCCCGCGCCATCGAAATCGAACTCGAGGCGCTCAAACGGGCCATGAGAAAGTAAGCAGGACTTCGAGCGGATCCTGTGCCACGCGGCTCCCACAGATTCGGACGTTCTCGTCAAAGATGCTTCGCAATGGGGGGCACGCCGCAGTTCTCGCAACGGCAACCAGGAACCGACCTTGGCAGCTTCCACAAGAGACCTCAACCGGCATCAACTTCTCTGCACGCTTGGGAGATTCGTCTCATCGGGACAGTCACTCTCGGCCGCGCGGTCCCGTCGAATTTTTCTCCGCGACATTCCGTCTGGCCAGCGACATCCAGTCTATCTTGTCCTCGCATCTCTCCCGAACCGGCTGCTTGTAACCGACGATAGCCAAAATCGGCACGCTGCACCGCTGGGCAATTTCGGACGGGTTGCTCGCCCCGGCCATTCCCCCTTGGGCCGGAGCCGTTTCGTTCAGAATGATACCGGCGATCTGAAGGCCCCGTTTTAAGGCAATTTCGACGGTCATCAACGTGTGATTGATCGTCCCCAGTCCCAAACGCGAAACGACAATCAGAGGGTACCCCAGGTCACGGGCGAGATCGGCGACCGATTCGTCTTCGGTCAACGGGGACAGTAATCCCCCCACGCCTTCCACCAGCAACAGATCGACGCGTCCCTCCCACCAGAAGGCTCCGCTGCGTAACAAGCCAGCGTCAACCGATTTCCCCTCTTGGCGGGCGGCAACCGGTGGGGCGAGTGGGGCGGCAAATCTTTGCGGGCAGATGTGCGCGTCGGGACCGACGAATCCGATCGCCCGAGCGAGTTCCTCAATGTCCTGCCATCCGGGCCGGCCGGCCAATTGCGGAAAACTCCCGGTGCAGACCGGCTTGTACACACCTACATGGATTCCCTGAGAAGTCAGCTCGCGCGCAATCAGCGCTGTGATGTATGTTTTGCCGACATCCGTATCGGTTCCCGTGATCAACAAACCCGGAGTCCGCAGCAGTTGATGGTTCACTGTTTCCTCGCTGGTTGTCATCGGACCCTTCCCTGCCGCCCATTGGCGCCGGTCTCGTTCGGTCAACTGCGGATTGACCCATCATCTTAAACGTCTTAGACTATTATGCATGTTGACTTCTGTTCTGAAAACGCTGATTGATAGGTGCTTCTCATGTCAGCAAAACCAACTCACTGTGTCATTTCGTCGTGTGCTTCAACTGCGAGCTTCGGCTCCTCTGCCAGGCGGACCGTCTGCTTCGCGCTGCTGTGCGGGCTGCTGTGCGTCTCGAACGTCAGCAACGCTTTGGCACAGACGGATAAGAAAACGAAGCCAACGATCAAGGCAGACATTGTGCTCAATACGAGGGACGGTTGGGCGATTCACATCGACTATTTCCAGTCGGGCGGTGGACGTGAAACACCTGTGGTGGTTT
>CAUZTK010000070.1:0-13881 GCA_963582395.1 Planctomycetota bacterium
GTGAAGTTGAACCACGAAGCTATTCAGGTTGGGTTTCGTTTCGAGCAGGATGACTGGAGCGGCGTCGTCAGCCTGCGGCTGAGAACCTGGGTTCCGGAGCCGAATCGGTTGGCGATCGAAATTCAATCCATCCGTGCCGGATTGTTCCCGGTGCCGCTCGACACAGTGCTCGAGGAGATTTTCCAACAGATTGAGATGGAGGGCTGGCGGACCGAGTGGAAGCAATCGGACGGTCACGACGTGTTGCTTGTGCGTTTCGACAGCGGCGCAGAGGACCAGCCGATTCTGGAGGCGGTTGTCGTCACCGAAGGGGCCCTGCGTATTTCCGGTCGGCGTTCCCACCGTGACCCGGCCCTAAGCAGCGACTTCCCCAAGATCGGCAAGCGACCGAGTTTACCATCTGGAGACAGGCCGATCGCTCGCGAGGGTGACCGATCATTCGGGCAAGAACTGAACGTCCCACGTGTTGCCATCGGCGTGCCGTTCGACGACCGCTTGGCCGATGAGCCTGCTTCCGGTCAGCCGAACGACGACCCGTGAATCACACTCCTCAATCACCGTGTATTCGCCTCGGTCCCAGCAGAGAACCACGCCTCGGCCGCGGCTCACCGGGCCCTCGTAATCGAGATAGTGACGGCGGTGATTGGGCAGCGGTTCGGCGGAAATTCTCTCTGCCGAGTCGGGTGATTGAAGCAACCGCCAGGTCCGTAGAGTTTTTCCACGCTCCAGCATGAAGTCCCAATGCAGGAACGGAAAATCGTGTGTGAGAATCACGAAACGTGGCATCTCAAACTGAACCAGGCCTGTGCGATTGCGTCGGCGGAGTTTGTCCGTCTAAGATAGACTTCCGGCGGTCACGAATTGCGGTTCTTCGGGAGGGCGAAGTTCCCGCTGAGTCGCGAAGATCACCGATCCGGCGGCTCGGCAGGAGCCTCGCCCTCCCTCAATTTGTGGCCGTGCCGAGTATAACCAAGGCAGCCGCAAATAACAGGGACTGAGATCGTGGCGAAACACACCCCCCACTTTTTGAAGCTCGTGGAAGAGGCGAAAAACGAGATCGCCGAGTGCAGTGTGCATGACGTCAAACGCAAGCTTGATTCCGGTGAACCGTTTCACCTGATCGACGTACGTGAAGAGAGCGAATTCGCAGGAGTCCGGATCCCCGGAGCGGTCCATCTGGGCAAGGGAGTCATCGAACGCGACATCGAGGAAATGATCCCCCAGACCGATGCCGAAATCGTGCTCTTCTGCGGCGGCGGATACCGTTCGGCGCTGGCTGCCCGCAATCTGCAGCAGATGGGTTACCCGAACGTCTTCTCGATGGAAGGCGGCCTGCGCGACTGGCGAGAACAGGGATACGTCGTCGAAGAAACGTAACGAGCCTTGTTTGTTGTCCCTGACCCGGACGAGCCGGAACCAAACAGAGGATCCACCGCAGAGGATTTTTTTTGAGCAAGGGTGACTGAGGGGATTCGAACCCCCGACCCCCAGAACCACAATCTGGTGCTCTAACCAACTGAGCTACAGCCACCACGTACTTATATTATAGAGTTTCTTGCCTTTTCGTTGTTCATGTTGAAATGACGTTGGACACCCAATTTGACACCTTGTAGACTGAATTTCGTCGAAAAGGAGACCCGCGAGTGGTCGCTCCGGGAGTTAGACACTACCTGAACCCTTGATGCGAGGTGATGACGAATTCTACCAAAGCACGTCACAAGAACAAGCCGCAGAAGCCCTATTCCGACTTCCCGCTCTTCCCACACGCGACCCGATGCTGAAGGTGCATGGAGCAGCCGGCCGATGCATGAGCGCCCGTCGTTTCTCACCGCGACCATCCAGATCGCTGTGCTCGCCTGCCAACTGACGTTGACAACACTTGTTCTCTCCGGATGCGGTGCAGAGGGAGACTCGGACGAAGGCGACACCGCGACCGACACTGTTTCCGCAAGCACTATTTCCAAGGACCTCTCAGCTTCTAAAGACCACTCAGCTAATCGCAAAACCGGCAGTGGCAAGTCCGGCGCCACGGATAGTGCATTTGTCGATTCCGAAGGACGCCAATGGGTCGCAGAAGGATTTCCGTATGACGTTTGGTTTCCGGACCCGTTGGCGGTCGTCCGGCAGGATGGCCCGGTGCTGATCACCAACGAGACCGGGACCGCTCCAAACGCCGATGATGGTCGTGGCGCTGATGAGCCGCATTCGCCTGATCCCAAACCGGCGGCAAGCAGCGGCAGTACGACGAACTGGAAAGAGGTCATCACCGCCGAAGTCCTCGACGAAGAGATCAAAAAAATCAACAATCGTTTCCGGGCCAAGCTGCAGACGGTCGCGACCTACAATTTCAGTTACATGGCACTTCCGCCGCACATCGCTGCAATGACGGCCTTGGCGGGAATCGCGGTCGAGCACCCGGATGCCGTCCGTTGGCAGGCCGGCGCGAAACACATTCGCGACCTGTCGGCCGCCATGCTGGCCGAAAAGCTAATGCGAGGTCCCAAGTCGTACAGGATTGTGCAAGGGCCGTCCGAGCAGATCAACGAAATTCTGAGCGGCAGTCCCCCTGCTGGGCTCCCGCAACCGGCTGAAGGCAACAACTTTACAGACTTCACCGACATCGGTTTGTTGATGAAACGGTTGGAAATTGGGGCGAAGGGACTCAAAGACAACTTTGGCAGTGCCGATTCGTTGACAAAAAGAGCCGAGGAGGTCAAACAAGAAGCCCAAGTCTTGGCGGCGTTGATCAAGGTTGTGACGACAGAGGGTTACGGCTTTTCGGAGGACGAAGATTTCCTGGAATTTGCCAAGCCGATGATGGAGGGCTGTCGAAAGATCGCCGATGCGGTGGACGCCGGAAATTTCGAAGACTACGAACTAGCACTCACGCAGGTGACTCAAGCCTGTGCGAAATGCCACAGCACCTACCGTTGAGGCCGCACAGCCGCTCTGTCCGTCACTCGAGAGTATCTTTTGCGCCGGCGATTGATGGGAGGATCGAACATGGTTGCACGCAACGTGATTGTCGGTGCGATTTTGGGGCTGGTCGCCCTATCAGGCGTGGCGCTGAGAGGCGACGTCATCGAGCTTAAGACCGGCCAAAAATTTGAAGGGGACGTCCTGAAGGAACAGGACGACGTGCTCTTCGTCGACCTCGGTGTCGATGTCATTCGCGTTCCGCTGGATCGGATCAAATCGCGAAGAAAATCCTCGGCCAAGAGCGACAAACCGGTCGACGTCCGCACCATTGCCGTTTACAGCACTGCCCGGCTTCCGGTTCGCAGCGTTAAAGAGTTGGCACGGGAATTCGGCGAAGGCGTGGTACTGATTCAGACCCCGCGCGGTCTCGGGTCCGGTTTCGTCATCAACCGACGCGGCTTCTGCGTCACCAACTATCATGTCATAGAACGGGAGACGCGGATTGCTGCGACAATGTTTCAGCGCAACGAAAGCGGGGAGTTCAACCGGCGACGGATCGACGAAGTCCGCATTCTCGCGTTGAATCCGTTTTTCGATCTGGCGCTGCTGCAAATTCCGGAACAACAGGACCTCAGTTTCCATCCCGTGTTCCTGGCCCGCCAGGATGATCACCGTGAAGGAGACGAAGTCTTCGCCATCGGCAATCCGCTAGGGTTGGAACGGACGGTCTCTCAGGGGATCGTCAGCACTCGCAACCGCAACTTTCAAGGCTTGGTCTACATCCAGACGACGGCACAAATTAACCCGGGAAACAGTGGCGGGCCGCTGTTCAACACCCGAGGCGAGGTCGTCGGAGTCACGAACATGAAACTCGCGTTCGGAGAGGGACTCGGCTTTGCCATCCCCATCGCCTACCTGAAGCACTTTCTCGACAACCGCGACGCCTTTGCTTTCGACAAAAACAACCCGAACACCGGCTACCGGTATCTGGAAGCGCCCCGCCGAAAAACCCCTGCGAATCCAAAGCGATAACTGGGGAACGAACGCTACTTTTCTCCTCTGCCCAAAGGCTGCTGGCGATGCTTCACCCGACCCCAGATGGGGCTCAACCGGGCTGAGAACCGCGTCTTCAGTCGCGAATCACCTTGCAATCGGCATGTTTGCTCTGAAATCGTTCGACCGCGTCGTTGGTCACACGTGTTCCCCAAAGGTGCAGCGTGCTCAAGTTCGGCAGTTCCTGGAGCTTGTCGAGTCCTTCGTCGCCGATTTCAGTGTACGAAAGCTCCAGTTCTTGGAGACTCCGCAAATGCAACAGATGATCGATCCCTTTGTTAGTGATCTGCGCGCTGTGTAGTCCCAGATATTCCAAGCGGCCCGGCTCGGGAAGCTCTTCGAGATCTGTGTCCGTAATAGGTGTTTCCGTTTGGTTCAGATTGATGCGGAGAACTTCAAACGGCTCTTCAGGTAAATCGTTGGCCGAACTCAGTTCCAAGCTGGTTCCACTGATGTTGACCGTCCCCCCGTGGGAGAATACCCACTCGGCAGCGGCCCTGTGGCCGGCTCCCGAAATGACCTGCTCGCAACCGGTCGCGAAGATCGCCATCATCACCACAAGGAACGCCAACTGTTTCATGATCCTACTCGGAAGAAGCTCGCATAGAGACACATCGCGCCGCTATCGTTGTGAAATGTCCGGTAGTCAGGCTGCTTGAAGAACTCCTTCGGCTGTGAGATCCGGCGAGCCAACACGCTCTCGAAACCTCGGTCAACAATTCCGACACCGAACCGTCTGAAAGATTTCGTCGTGAGCAGAGCTCGATTCGATTGCAAAGTTGATCAGACAACGCAGGGCTTTCGATTCATCGGAAAGGTTGTACTTACGGGCGATTTCGCCAAGAAACGCATGCTGTTGCTCGTTCAAGACAACGGTATACTCGGCGTTCGGTTCTGCCAACGGTCTTTCTCCGATCTGAAACAACCCTCCGGTTGGAAAATTCTCCTTCTGGCAGATTACACTCGCCCGCCACTGGTCGCAACGTCAACCGGTCGTAATTTCGTAGCTCCCGGCCTCAAATGCGACGCGAGACTTTGACCGCCTAAAAAGACCACTGTAAAAAATGGGAACTTCATGGCGCAGCCAGACCGGTTTCGAGTCTCACCTTGTCACATCTGCGCGCTGTTCGCGCATGTTGCGGAGAGCCCAGAGCGGAGAGTCGAGAGCTAGAAAGATCGACATCGATAGATTCTGGCTCTCCGCTCTTGGCTGCGGCCGATAGGTCGCGTTAGGGACGTTTTCCACAACTTTCGCCGAGAACTCGTCATCCTTACGCCGCCAGTGTCGCCTGTCGAAACGTATCATCTCGCCCCAAAACAAGCCTGACGATTTGCAATGAGTTCCAGCGATCTTCATCCTGCGTCCTTGTCGGCAGACGAATTGCTGCGGGAGTGTGACGTCCGCCGTCATCGCAAATCCGGGCCGGGCGGTCAACACCGCAACAAGGTGGAGACGGCAATCGCCGTGCGGCATCGGCCGAGCGGCATTGCCGCGGATGCCGGCGAGCGCCGCAGCCAGGCAGAGAATCAGCGAGTCGCGTTGGCGCGGTTGCGGGTCAACCTTGCTCTTCATGTCCGCTGCCGGACCATCCCCGGATCGGATCCGAGCTTGTTGTGGCAGTCGAGATGCCGTAATGGCCGAATCGTCGTGAGTATTCGGCACGCCGATTTTCCGGTGCTGCTGGCCGAAGCACTCGACGTGCTGACCGATTTCGACATGGATGTTCAGGCCGCGGCCGGTTTTCTGGGATGCACTCCGTCACAGCTTGTCCGTTTTTTGAAAGTGCAGCCGCGCGGATTGGCGCTCGTCAATCGGCGCCGTCAGAAACTTGGCTTGCATCAACTCAAGTAGGCCACGTCAAACGAATGGACATCATCAGCGATTTTGGAGAGAATCTACCGGTGGTCAGTTCGCAGCAACGGAATGAGTCAGCGGATCTCAATCGACCATGCCTGAAAGTTCCAAAGTTTTTGTCACCGAGCGCGACGGCGATACGCTGATTGTTGTTCCGCACGGAGACGGTCTCGGATTTCTGTACGCGGATGTGCAAATCGAGACGAACAACATTCGCCGAGTCCTCGGATGGACGGATGTTGCCAATCTCGTCATCGATCTGGAGCAATTAGACTACTTCGGTTCGGATGTGATTGGCGTGTTCATCACAATGGCCCGCGAATCCTCGAACCGCGGCTGTAAGGCGGCAATGTGCAATGCCACGGAAAAAATGCGGCAGGTGTTGCAGAGCATGAAATTGTTTCGCCTTTGGACGCATTTCAGTTCCCGGATTGAAGCGCTGGCGTTCGTCCAACAGAAAACTGCACCCTAGTATGCGGTCAAATCTCGATTGACGGGTGCCATCCATGACCACCGGTTATTTCTTATCCTGTCCGCTGTCCTTGAGGTATTCAGCGATCGGGATCGCGTGAAAAT
This sequence comes from Planctomycetota bacterium, assembly GCA_963582395.1. Classification (GTDB taxonomy): domain Bacteria; phylum Planctomycetota; class Planctomycetia; order Planctomycetales; family Planctomycetaceae; genus CAUZTK01. The sequence continues at coordinate 6,404 of CAUZTK010000070.1, forward strand.
ACCACGTTAACGCTTCCTGCTTGCCATCGAGACGGCTAGTCCTGAGTTGAATCTCTGATCGCTCGGCCAATTCTCTTTTTAAATGAACCCGCACCAACAGTTTTCCGTCGACTTTCCTTGTGGCTAGTGATCGCGATAGGTCAACAAAGTTAGTCCCATCTTTGCTTGGGATGACTAAATCCACAGAGTCCAGTGGCTTCAACCTACCTTGGTCAGTGATTGTCAAATTGACGGTGACACGGCCGGTGCCGTGGTCTTTCACCGATACGTCGTATTTCAACTTGAGTTGCTCTTTCGTTTCGCCAAGTCCAAAGCCCTCGGCCCAGGCAAGACAGATAGCCAAGACAGTGACAGCGAACACAATCGATAACAAACGAAACTTTCGCACGAACATTGCACGTCTCCTTGTTTGTGCGGAATATCATTAACGCATAACTATTGATTCATCAACACGGAGTTTTTCCAGATGCGCGTGATCAGGTCAAGAGAACGCGCCGGGTACCATTGGCAGCTTGCCTGCCAATGCGGTTGTCGGGACGACCACCCGACCATGCCAGGCATCGTGCCCGGGGTGCCCGACAATCTGCCATTCATCCAACTGCCTGCAAAGGCACTGGCGGACGAGCCGCCAGTGCCACCCGGCCGCTCGGAATGCTGAACATTCTTCACTATTCATGTAATGGGGACGTAGTCGCTGGTTAGCACGCCAACCTTGTAACTACCAGGCATCAAACATCCCCATTGAGCTGAAACACGTCCTCAATTTTGACGTCAAAGACTCGAACAATACGCATGGCCAACGGCAAAGACGGTGCATAGCGTCCTGATTCGAGCGCGATAATTGTTTGGCGTGTGACCGCTACTCGATTTGCGAGGTCCTGTTGCGTCATTTCTCCGTGCTCAAATCGCAACCGGCGAATCTCGTTTGTCAGTCCGCTCTTACTACCCATGTGACTACTGCCTTGCGTACAAAATCAATGTGGCGAGAGACTGGACGACAATGAAGGCACAGAAAGACCACCACACGACCATTGATAAACCTTGAACGGGGATCGCCCCATCCTCTCCGAAAAACCGCAACGCCACGAGAAATGCCACTATCAACGACACCCATACCACGCGCTGTGCTATGGTAAGTGCCTTGACACAAATCATTTCATCCCGCTCGTCCGAGACGACTCGACCGCTTTTCTTGCCTTTGAGATAGAAGAACACACTGAATCCGGCAAACCCCAGCAGACCGAAAGCGCCCATGGCACGCCAAGGACCGATCAGAGGCCAGAGGGCGAAATACGCAAGGATCGAAATCACGGCAACCATCAGATTGAACCAGGTATGTTTCTGTTGTGACGACATCATCCGCTCCAGTACGTAAAGGATCATATCGTGGATCGAGAAATCAGCTTGAAGAGGGGTTGTAATGTGAGATTTACATAATGTAAAGATAACATTACATAAATAGGTTTGCGAAATGAGGAGAAAATACAAACCGGCAAGGCGGTCTTGGGATGAAGTGGTCGACTGCCGGAGCTCTGCGCAAACGTACGGTCTAGACAGAGTTTGGGCGGCGGTCTAACGAATGATTCATCGACACGGAGTTTTGCCAGATGCGCGTGATCTGGTCAAGAGAACGCGAGTCGGACGTGGTGCTGATTCTGGTGTCAGCACTTGCGGCGAAACAAGTAGGGACAGGTTTTCGTGGCCAGACATCTTTCCTGTTGATGGTTTAAGCCGTCAGGGACGGTTTGACCGCCCTGACGGCTTAAAATAGCTCGCCATCATGTCCATGATGTTCTGCTATTAGCCCGAATCTCTTTTCGTGGGCGTGAGTCAATGCTTCTTCAAGGGGTGTAGTTCGATCTTACGGAAATAGATCTCGGCGCCTTCGGTTTGGAATAGGAGCTTGCCGGCAGTTGGTGTTGCTGCGGTGGCTGCGTTGACGACAACTCCGTTGACAATGTAGGTCAGGTTGCCGCCGTCGCAGAGACTCTCCACGCAGGTCCACTGCATGCCGGGGCTTTCGACGTCGTTTTTGCCTCGGAAACCGAGGACGTCTTTCCAATCGGGGTCGCGGCCGAACCAGTTGACGCGGCCGCCGGGAAACCGTTGTTTTGTGCCACCTTTCTTCCAAACGCTCTCGCCGTCGCGGTCTTTGGTGACCTCGGCGGTGATGCCGACGTCGAAGCGCTGGCCCTGCTTGTCGAACCCGCCAACGACAATGAAATCGCCCACGCCCCCTTCGATAATCTGACACTCGATACTCGCCATCCAGGGACTGTTGCCCGCCTTGTTGGCGTTGCCGGCGGTGCCGACACAATGCAGCAAAATGCCGCTATCCTTCGTGCGGGTCTTGCGGCGGCCCCACGTCAGCTTGCCCCAGCGGAACTCGCAAATCAGGTGGTAATTCGTGTATTCCTGCTTCGTGATGATTCCGCCGTAACCGTCGCCAGAAACGCGAATGACCGGGGTCCCGTCAGGCTCTTTCGTGACGGTGAAGACTTGGCGGGGGTCTTTCTGCTTGGTATCGCTCAGCCAGGTGTAGAATTTGGAGAGATCTTTGACGTCTTTCCCGTTGAACAGCACGATCGGTTCATTTCGCGGGCTGAGCGGTTGGGACAACTCGCCGCCGAACAGAACCGAGCCGGACGAACTCACGCACAACACCAACAGCGTGTACAACCAGGCATAAAACCAATGTTTTTTCATGGGGGGGCAATCCTTGTCAAAGCCAACGGCGGGATAAATCTCAACAGGCTGCAAACGATTTTCAATCTATCAGGAACCCGTGTAGCAGCCAACTGACCCGCCCGTTGAATGGTCGGGCGGGCGATATCGTCGGTCTGAAGTATGACACCGAGGTGGTCACAAATGCCAGACTTCATAAGGGGACGGTCTCTCGGCGCGCCAACGAATGGCCGATTCAGACCAGAATTTCTTCGATGGGACTGCCGCGATCGACGTCGATCCGTTTTCGTCCGGGGATATCGAGTTCGGCCGGGTTGAGCCCCAGAAGGTGCAGTAGCGTGGCGTGAATATCGGTCACGTAATGACCCGGCTCGACGGCGTGAAAACCGAGTTCGTCGGTGGCCCCGTGTACAAACCCGCGTTTGATTCCGGCACCGGCGAACCAGACGGTGAAGCCGTGTGGATGATGGTCGCGTCCGCCTTTGCCCCCGTTGCCGTTACGGTCTTCCACCGCCGGGGTCCGTCCGAATTCGGTGCAGAACACGACGACGGTTTCGTCCAGCAGACCGCGGCGTTTCAGGTCTGTTAGAAGTCCGGCCACCGGTTTGTCGACCCGCGCGGATTGTGTACTGTGATTTTTCCGGAGTTCCGTGTGCGAATCCCATTTTCCGTACTGCGTTGGATACACCTGCACGAAACGAACTCCGCGCTCGATCAAACGCCGCGCCGCCAGACAGCGCTCTCCAGCCATCTGGGTGACCTTAGCGTTCAACCCGTACAACTGTTGCGTTTGCTTGGTTTCATGCGCGAGGTTGACCGCTTCGGGAACCGCCCGCTGCATTCCGAAAGCCAGCTCGTACGAACGAATTCGAGCGAGGATGACCTCGTCGGCGGGATACTCGACGGCGGCGATTCGATTCAGACGGCCGATCAGCTCAAATTCGTTTCGTTGTTCTTCGGCCAACACGTCAATACCGCGTCGACCGTAAGGCAGCGGGTCGTTCGGATCGAGTGACAAAGGAACCCCCGCATGCTGAGGTCCCAAATAGTACGATCCGAACGAGACGGCTGTATCGGCCCGGGTCGGTCCGCCCAAAACAACGAACTGAGGCAGGTTGTCGTTCAGACTGCCCAAACCATAGGTCAGCCACCCGCCGATGCTCGGCTGGATTTCGTCGAGTTTATGGCGACCGGTGTGAATCTGGTTCTCGGCAGCGTGGTCGTTGTCGGTCGTATACATGTTGCGGACGAATGAAATATCGTCTATGCAGGTCGCCAGATTCGGCCACCAGTCGGTGACCTCGATGCCGCTTTCGCCCTGTTTGCGGAAACCGATCTGCATCGGAAAAATCTTCTTGAAGACTTTGCGCTCCTGCTGGATGACAGAGCGCGACCGTTTCGTTAGCAGCGGGTTGTCGGCCGGATTCTCGAACGGAGTTTCTGCAAACGTTTTGCCCGCGTATTTGTTCAGCGCAGGTTTCGGATCGAAGGTTTCGATGTGGCTGTAACCGCCGGACAGGAAAATCCAAATCACCGATTTTGCTCGGGGCGCGAATGCCGACACGCCGGAGGGGGGCGACCAAGCGGTCTCCGCCGCCGACTCGGCCCGGAGGAATCCATCTCGATGCAGCATCGCCCCCAGCGCCAGCCCGGTGAATCCCATGCCGATGTCAGAGAGAAACGTCCGCCGCGCAATTCGACCACACAGAGTTCTGTGGACTCGTTTCCCGGGGCGCATGTTGTTCTTCCTTTGGTTGCCGTTCGGATCGCGTCTGCCGTTAACGGATGGTGACAAAATCGTTGTGGCTGAACAACACGTGGATCAGACTTTCGCGGGCCCGCATTGCTGGCTTATCGGAGGATGCCACGTCCCCTTCGGCCGGCCGCACCGATCGCTGTTCTGGATCGGTTCGATTGTAAAGCGAGGTCTGCGTTTGCAAGAATTCCTCACAGGCCGTTCGTTCGCTGAGAGTCGGTGACCGCGAGAGAATCTGCTCGAACGCTGCTGTGATAAAGGCATTGTCGGGACTGGTTGATCGGTTCTTGTCGAGGCCGATGGTCTGTGCCAGTTTCCACGCCGCCAGCCGGCTGCTGTTGGCGAGAATCCGGCTGTTGGTCATGGCCAGTGCCTGTTGCGGCACGATGCTTTCCGTACGGCGATAGCAGTCGCCCGGATCGGGGGCGTCGAACAGCGATGTGAATTTCATTGTCCCGCCGGATTCGGGATAGCGGGCGAAATACAGGCTGCGACGCCGCGAATCGGCGCTCCGTTTGTTATCGATCACCGGTCCGCCGATGGTCGCGTCCAACTCACCGGCGGCCGAAAGGACGCTGTCACGGATGGTTTCCGCTTCCATCCGTCGCAAGTTGAATCTCCAGAGGAAGCGGTTATTTCGGTCGGACTTCAGATTGGAATTGTCGGCTGCGCCGAAGTCGGACCGCAAGCGGTAGGCGTTGCTGGTGACGATCAACCGGTGCAGGTGCTTCATGCGCCAGCCGGACTGCATCAACTCGACGGCCAGCCAGTCGAGCAACTCGGGGTGCGACGGTTTTTTTCCGGCACGGCCGAAGTCGAAAACGCTTTCCACCAGCGGACTGCCGAAATGCCTCATCCAGATGTGATTGACGGCCACGCGAGCGGTGAGCGGATTTTGCTTGCTCGCCAGCCACTGAACCAGCGCGCTGCGCCGGCCTGACGAGCGAGTTGGATACGTGGGACTCAACGGCGTGTACTGATCGCTCTGTTCGGGAAAATCCCGTTCGGCCGCTGCGACGGCCGCGTTCGCCGTTTTGAGCTGTTGTTCGAGTTTCTTGAGAGCATCGGCCCCCTTGGCGTCGGTCTCGGCAGTTGCCCGTGCTGCCGTCAGCGCCTGCTCGGTATGAAGCTGTTTGGCCCGCGCTGCCGAGAGTTTCGCCGACCGTTCGGCTTGGCCGGCGGCTCGCGCCAGGACCGCGGCACTGCTGCCTCCTCTTGTATTCCGGTAGCGGGTGTTATCGGCAGCAATCCGGGCTTCGACCGCGGCGAGTTGAGCCTCTGCAGAGGTAAGTTGCAATTGTTTCAATCGGACAGCGGCCTGATCCGGCGGCTTTGACTGTGTTGCCTTGTTCAATTCCGACCGGGCAAACAGCACATTTTGATGCTGTTTTGCGAGTTCCTGTCTCTGAACCCATCGTTTCAAGCCCGGATAATGGGCGATCGGTGGCAGGTCGATGGTCTCGATCTTGAGTTGGTCGCCCCCCAGAATGGCGGGCACACCCGGAGCGACCGGCGGCTGGCCCTCGAGGCGATTTCGTGCATCCCCTTGTTCGTACATGTAGGTCTTGGCGTCGATCTTTTCATCGAAGATGCGGGCCAGTCCGGCTTCGATCGGTTTCAGCGAACTTCCCGAACCGGGAACGTATCGTTTGTATTTCGACAGCGGCAGACCGCCGGGCACGCGATCGTGCCTCAATTCCAGAGGCTCAAAGAACGCCCGAAAGCGAAAATACTCCTGCTGCGTGATCGGATCGTATTTGTGATCGTGGCAGTGGGCACAGTTCAAGCGAATGCCCAGAAACGCCTTGCCGGTGTGCTCTACCAGGTCTTTCATCCACTGATCGTAATTTAGCGAGAACCAGTTACGGACGATGAAACCGGTGGCCGCAATCGCCTCGTCGTCTTCGGGCCATAGTTCATCGGCGGCCAACATCTCCATCAGCATCCGATCGTAACCTTTGTCTTTGTTGAGCGATCGGATGATCCAGTCTCGCCAGCGCCAGATGTGCGGATAACTGTTCCGGACATCGTCGACCGCCCGGCGTCCGTACCAGTCGCTGTATCGCCACACGTCCATCCAGTGCCGGGCCCAGCGCTCCCCGTATTGAAGACTCCCCAGCAATCGATCCACGACTCGCTCGTATGCGTCGGCTCTCGAATCTTCGAGGAATTCGTAGAGCTGCGCTCGGGTCGGTGGCAGTCCGATCAGATCGAGAGACACCCGGCGCAGCAGACCTTCCCGCGACGCGCTTGGTTGGGCCGTCAGACCCAACTGCTCATGACCGGCCGCGACGAACGTGTCGATTGCATTTCGAGCCCATTCTGCGTTTTCCACCTTCGGCAGCGGCGGCCGCACCGGACGGACAAACGCCCAATGCCGACGCGGATCGTCTTCCGGATTTTCACCCACTGACGGCTTCGCACCTCCCGCGATCCACTGCCTCAGCAGTGTGATTTCCTGTTCAGTGAGTGGCTCGCCCTCTGGTGGCATGCGAAGGTCGAGGTCGGCTGCCGAAACTCGCTGGATGATCAACGATTTGTCTGCTTTTCCCGCTTCGAGAGCCGCTCCGCTGTCGCCCCCTTTGCGGATGAAGGTTGATGTGTCCAGCCGCAGATCAGCTTGCTGTTTGAGCGCTCCGTGACAAGCGAAACATCGGCGGGCGAGAATTGGTCGAACCTGCTGCACGTAATCGACGCGATCGTCAGCCCATGCGAAGCCGCTTAGCGTGAGTCCGATTCCCGACAGAATGGCAACATAGTTCACGGCAACAACTTTACGAAATTGGCTGTCGACAAGAAGCCCACGAACAGCACCGGCGACCGGACGATCCAGACACAGCTATTGTGGCACAGTCTGGTCCGTGTTCGCAAGTTTCGGGCTACAGTATCGAGGGCTGATCCGTGTTTCGATCTGTAGCGAGATCACCGTAAGTCAGGCACCCCGTGCCTGACTTCAATGTCACGGTTCGCCTGCCGGTTGTTCCCTTTCCGCGCTCAAGGCGGGGACCGGTCCGCTACCCCAATTGGGCGGGTACAC
>CAUZTK010000071.1:0-13875 GCA_963582395.1 Planctomycetota bacterium
CGGGGCCGTCGTTCCCATCGGCACGACCATCCGTTGTGCGAACAGAATCCAACTGATTGTTGTGCACCCGTCCGCCATGTCTTCAAGTATTCACAGCAGCTTAAATTCCGCGTCCGGTAATGGGATAGGCTGCGTCCTGAAAACCCTTGCCGCTGTGCTCACCGGGTGGAACGAGTGAATCGATGAAAGTTTCGTCCCCGTCGGTGATTTCGACCTGCAGGCAACCCATGTTGTCCTCGAACTGCTGCATGGTTCGCGGGCCGATGACGACCGAAGAGATGATCGGGTTGGCCAGAACCCAGGCCAGCGCAAATTGTGAGGGCACGACCCCTTTTTTCTCACAGTGAAGACTAATTTGTTGTGAGATCTCGATGCTGACGTCGCGGAGTTCGGCTTCACGCATCCGTTTGTCGTCGCGGGAGGCGCGGCTGCCTTCCGGATAGCTTTCACCCGGTTTGTACTTACCCGTCAGAATGCCGCGGGCCAACGGGCTGTAACTGACCACACCCACGCCATACTCGGCACAGGCCGGCAACAGTTCGACCTCAATGTCGCGATTGACGATGTTGTACAACGGCTGAACACAGCAGAAACGGTTCAAGCCGAGCGCGTCGCTGGTCCAGAGCGTCTCCATCAACCGCCAAGCCCGGAAGTTGGAACAGGCAATGTAACGGACCTTGCCGGATCGGATCATGTCATCCATGGCCCGCAGCGTTTCCTCGATGGAGGTCTCGTCGTCGGGTGTGTGAGTGTAGTAGATGTCGACGTACTCGACGTTCAACCGCCGCAGGCTGTTCTCCAGCGCCCGCGTCATGTGCAGCCGGCTACCCCCGCGGTCGTTGGGACCGTCGCCCATCGGCTGCCGACCCTTGGTGGCCAGCACGACCTGGTCGCGGCGTTCAGCGATTGCCTTGCCGACCACGATTTCTGACTCGCCGGCGTTGTAAATGTCGGCGGTGTCGAAGAAATTGACGCCCCTGTCGAGGGCTTTGTGCATGATGCCGATCGACGTCGACTCATCCGTTTGGCCGCCGAACATCATCGTGCCCAGGCAAATGGGGGAAACTTTCACGCCGGCGCTACCGAGGTTCTGGTACTGCATAGTTTTCTCGTCGCTTTTTCGAGGTTGCTGAGGGAAGAGCTGACAATCAGGCAGCCATCATAACCAACTTGCGCGGGAATTTCCCCTTTGTCGCCGGCGGACTTTTCAGCATGAGTGGCAAGTTTTTCTGGCGGTTCAAAAGAAGTCTAGGGTGGTCCGGCCATCTCGTGGCCGGGTCGCGTAGCGACAAGAATCCCCCCGCCGTTCGCTTGCCAATCAGAAAACGGCCGTCTTTTCTTGTTGTCCGTCGAGGGACAGGTTTCTTGTGCCTTACGGCCCCCGACCGCAAGTCGGTCGGGCCACCCCGGGTTCAGAATGCCAGAAATTCTGGCCGCCCACCCGCCCCTGCGTCTTTCGCCGGTCATTTGCTCCCGCTCGAATGATCGGTGATAATAGACTTCGCACCGATTCGATCAACCGCCATCCGTTTTGTTCCCGGAGCCTGTCATGATCTTGCTGCGCTGCATGATGATCGCGTCAATCACGCTGCTGCTGACGGTCCACTGCGATCGTTGTGGACTCGCACAAGGGCCGATCGCTGCACCGCTGCCCTCAGTGGTCGCCGAGCACAACGCGCCGCCACAAGGCTTTAAGGCTTTGTTCAATGGGAAAGATCTTTCCGGCTGGATCGGTCTTAGTCATTTCGATCCAAGAAAACTGTGGTCGATGAGTCCTGACCAGCGGACCGGCAAGCAGGCACAGGACCTGCAGGACGTTCGCAAACACTGGCGGGTCGAGAAGGGTGAACTCGTCAACGACGGTCACGGCGTCTACTTGACCACGGCCCAAGAGTACGGCGACTTCGAGCTGATGATCGACTACAAGACGGTTCCTAAAGCCGACAGCGGGATTTATCTCCGGGCCACGCCTCAGGTGCAGATTTGGGACACGACCAAAGCGGGCGGCATGTGGAAACACGGGGCCGATCAAGGCTCCGGATCGCTCTGGAACAACCAGCAGCACGAACGCTTCCCGCTGGTGCTGGCCGACAAGCCATTCGGAGAATGGAACCATTTCCACATTCGAATGATCGACGAGAACGTCACCGTTTCTTTGAACAATCAACTGGTGGTCAACGAGGTCCCACTGGAAAACTACTGGGACCGCGGGCGGCCGGTTTTCCCCGTTGGGCCGATTCAGCTCCAGACGCATGGCGGCGAGATACGCTGGCGGAACATCTTCATTAAGCAGATTCCTCGCCGTCCGCCCGAAGCGGGCGTTTTGGACGCTGGCGGTCAACCGGTCGGGGACGGCTGGAGACCGCGTGACAAAGCGATCGCCCAAAACCATCCCGACCTGGTTTCCGGCGAGCGTCTGCGCGATTTCGAACTGCACACGCTTTTCCGGCTGACCCATGCGAGCGATACGGCCACGGTCGCGTTCCGCAGACAAGGCGGGGGGACGGCAGCGCGGTGCACGCTCCAGATCGGAGCACAGCATGGTGCCGTGCTCAAGCGCTGGCACGGGAACTCTCAGCAGCCGTGGACATTATCGGCCGCGAACAGAAGTTCGGCTCAGACAGTGCGGCTCGGGGAGCCAAACCACCTGTACATGCGAGTCCGGGGCGACGGCCTGGAAGCGTGGCTCAACGGCGTGAAGGTGCTCGACAGAATCGATCCGAACGGGCCGGCCGAAGGGCTGCTGGCACTCTCCGGAAGCGGTTCGGACGTCCAATTCGAGAACGTCTTTTTCCGCAAGCTTCAAGACGACCCCCGCGTGGCCATGTTCACCGGCGAACAGGGCTTCGTCAGCATTTTCAACGGCAAAGACCTCAGCGGTTGGACCGGCGCGATGGAAGGACACATCGTCAAAAATGGGGTCCTCATCTCACCGAAAGGGGGTGGCGGAAACCTCTTCTACAACAAGCCGTTCAGCGACTTTATCTTCCGCTTCGAGTTCGCGCTCGAGAGCAATGGGAACAACGGTGTCGGCATTCGGACCGCACTCGGCAAAAACGCCGCCTACAACGGCATGGAGCTTCAGATTCTTGACAACACCGGACTGCAGTACACGCGGCTGAAGAAATATCAGTATCATGGTTCGATTTATGGGGTCGTGCCGGCCAAACGAGGGTACCAAGTACCGCTGGGCCGGTGGAACCGAGAGGAGATCTACGCCCAGGGGAATCACATCCGAGTCACGCTCAACGGCAAGGTGATTGTTGATGCCGATCTTGAGCAGGCGGGCAAGCCGAAAACAATCGACGGTCGCGCGCATCCCGGCCTGTTCAACAAAAGCGGTCACATCGGTTTCCTCGGACACGGTCACCGCATCCGCTTCCGCAATCTGCGGGTCAAGGAACTGAAATAGGGGTTTTCTGCCGATCCGTCGTCGATGCTGTCATGCCGGATTGAATGGTCTTACTGCTCTGGCTTTGCCGGGGGCTGCGGTTCGGCGAAAAATTCGCTGAGCTTCAACGTGAAGCCGGGCAGAACGTCGCCGCCGTCGAGTAGTTGTCCCAGGAGATGAATGCCGCATCGGGAATCCGGACCAGACCAGGCACGAACCGCATGAACCCGTCGGCTCCCAGAACCACGCCCAATTACTCATTATCAACAAAGTTTCCGATCAGTCGGACAATTCGCACGGCCAGATACGATTCGTAAGTCCCCACGGTTTTCTCCACCAGCACGCCGTCAACAAGTTCGCATGGACGATTTTCCCGATCGTGAATCTCGATCACGTCCGCTTCGGTGGCCGTGCCCGGGGACGGGCTGAAGCGGATGCGTGAAAGCGGCATCGCTCCGAACCGCCGTGCCAAGTCGTCGGTGGTCCAACTGGTCAACTCCGGTTCGATGGCATGCGACATGGCAATCCTCGATGTGATCAAGCCAGCCTGTGGAGAAACGGTGTACGAAGTTTATTATCCGCGGCGGCGAGCAAGGGAACAAGAACAAATACACACTCCTAAACGCATCGATCATCGGCCAGTCGCCATCTTCGAGTCCGCCGCTTGTACCTTGACCGCGCAGAATTTGAACTCAGGAATTTTTCCGTAGGGATCCAGCGCGTCGGTGGTCAGCACGTTGGCCGCCGCTTCGCGGAAATGGAACGGGATGAAAATGCTCCCCGGTTCGATGCCCTCGTCGGCGCGGACTGCCAATTCAATCTCGCCGCGACGGCTGCTGACACGGATGTGCGCGCCGGCTTCGATGTCGAGTTGTTCGAGGTCCTGCGGGTTCATGGCGGCAAAGGCTGCGGGCTCGATGGCCCATAGTGCCCGGCTACGGCGGGTCATGCTGCCGGTGTGCCAGTGCTCCAGCACCCGGCCGGTGTTAAGCACAAGCGGGTACTCGTCGTCGGGCAACTCATCGGCCGGCTGATATGGACAGGGGACGAACTTTCCCTTGCCGGTGGGGGTCGGAAAACGATCGACGAACAGAATTTGCGTGCCGTCTTCTTCGTCTGGATTTGGGCAGGGCCACAGTTTTCCCGTACTGCCGAGGTTCTGGTGAGTCAGGCCACGGTAGTTTTTCGTCAGATCGGCGAACTCGTTGAAGACATCTGCGGACGATTCGTAATCCATCGGCAGGCCGACGCGCCGGCCGATCTCGCAAATCAGCTCCCAGTCTTGGCGGGCCTGACCGGGTGGTTCGAGCACTTTTTGGCCGAGCTGGACCCGGCGGTCGGTGTTGGTGTAGGTGCCGGTTTTTTCAAAATAGCTGCTGGCTGGCAGAATGACGTCGGCGAACTCGGCCGTCTCGGTGAGAAAGATGTCCTGCACGATGAGAAAATCGAGACTGCTCAGCGCCCGGCGGACCTTGTTTGAATTGGGATCGGAGATGAAGGGATTTTCGCCCATGATGTACATGCCGCGAATGGTTTTGTCGAGCGCTCCCTGCACGATCTCCACAACGGTCAGACCAGGATGTGGATCGAGCTGCTTGCCCCAGGCGAGTTCAAATTTTTCACGGACGCTCGAATCGGCCACCGATTGGTAATCGGGGTAGACCATGGGAATCAAGCCGGCGTCGCTGGCCCCCTGCACGTTGTTCTGGCCACGTAAGGGGTGCAATCCTGTGCCGGGCCGCCCGACGCTGCCGGTCATCAGGCACAGCGAGATCAGACAGCGGGCGTTGTCGGTGCCAGTGGTGTGCTGGGCAATGCCCATACCCCAGAAGATCATCATTCTGGGAAGTTTGGAGTTTGGATTGCGGATTGGAAACTGCAACTGCGAAGCGTCTTTTCCTGAATCCGCAATCCCTCCAATGGTGCGGGCGATGGCGCGAATCTTGTCGGCCGGAATGCCACAGATGGCCGAAGCCTGCTTCGGCGCATAATCCCGCAAAAGCAGTTTGCAGAGTTTGTCGAACCCTTCGGTGCGTTGCTCGATGAACTCGCGATCGATCAGGTCTTCGGCAATGAGCACGTGCATCAGAGCGTTGTAGAAGGCGACGTCGCTGCCAGGTTTGATCTGAGCGAAGTGCGTGGCGAAATCGGCGAGTTGGTGACGGCGGACGTCGACCACAATCAGCTTCGTGCCCTTCTTGGCGGCCTGTTTGATGAAACTCGCGGCCACGGGGTGATTGGCACTGGTGTTCGTTCCGGTGATCAGCGCCACGTCGGCCCGGGCGATGTCGGCGAAAACGTTGGTCACCGCTCCCGAGCCGATCGTCTCCATCAAAGCCGCCACCGACGAGGCATGACACAGCCGAGTACAGTGATCGACGTTGTTCGTCCCGAAACCGGCCCGGACCAGTTTCTGAAACAGGTAGGCCTCTTCATTCGAGCACTTCGCCGACCCGAACCCCGCCAAAGCCGAGCCGCCGTGCTCGTCCTTGATTTCCCGCAGCCGACTTGCTACCAGGTCGAGGGCTTCATCCCAGGTTGCTTCGCGAAAGGCCGGCAGCACCTGATCGTAATCGACAAGGCCACCCGGTTTGCGCCGGTCGTGGCCGGTGGAGTGTTTCACCTGCGGCGAAAGCGGGCCCTTGGGGTAGCACTGCTCGCGGCGAATCAACGGTTTGGTCAGCCGCTGTGGATGCGTGGTGTAGTCCCAGCCGTAGCGGCCCTTCACGCACAGCCGTTCGTGATTGACCGGGCTTTCGCGTCCCTCGGCCAGGACAATCCGGTCTTGCTGTGCGTAAAACGTGATTGCGCAGCCGACGCCGCAATAGGGGCAGACGCTCTCGACTCCTTGGAGTTCGCTTTTCGATACGATGGGCAGTGTGATCTGCTTATTCACCAACGCGCCGGTCGGACAAGCGGCGGCGCATTCGCCGCACGCCACGCAGGTGCTCTGGCCCATCGGAGCATTCAGGTCGAAGGCAATTTGTGCCAGGTAACCTTTGCCGGTGCGGCCGATGACCTCGTTCGACTGAAGGTCGTTGCAGGCGCGAATGCAGCGGTCGCAGAGAATGCAGGCCCCGTGATCAACGGCAATCACCGGCGACGAGGAATCGAGCGATTTTGGATTTTGGATTTCGGATTTCGGATTCAGGAAAGTGATAGAGTCACCGTTGCCGAGTAGACCGTATTGGCGGCCGAGCTCTTCCAGTTCGCAGTCGGCGGTTGTTTGTTCGCGTGCACACGGTGTCGGATGATCGCTCAACAGCAGCCGCGTGAGCATCCGGCGGTGTTTCTCGACCTTCGACGACGAAGCATCCACGATCATGCCGTCCCGGCATTGGCGAATACAGGAGGCGGCCATGACCCGTTCGCCGACATCGACGACGCACATCCGGCAAACGCCGACCGGGTCCAGCTTCGGCGAATGACACAGCGCGGGAATTTCGATCCCGACCTGCCGAGCCGCCTCCCAGATGGTCGTCCCTTGGGCAACACTGACTTCCCGGTCGTCGATGGTGACGCTGACGAAGTCGGCGGTTTTTTCTTCAATGGTGGCCATCGATCTGTCCGTTTCCGAAAGAGTGTCCCGGGGCGGAACTCGGCGCTCTCAAAAGGCTGGCTTCGGTGTTTCGTCGGGAAAATGTTTCATCATCGATAGAATCGGATTCAAAGCCACTTGCCCCAATCCACAGATGGAAGTTTGTTCCAACGTTTCCCCCAGCTCGGCCAGCACGGCGAGTTCGTCCGGCCCGGTAGTGCCCGTCTGTACGCCTTCCAGCAGTTGGACCGCCTTTTCGCTTCCGACGCGGCAAGGAACACACTTGCCGCACGATTCATTCCGAAAGAACCGGACAATGTTGGTCGCCAAAGTGAACAGATCGCGATCCTGAGCCATGACAATCACCGCGCCGGTGCCGAGCATGCTGCCCGCTTGCTGCATGGTCTCGAAATCGAGCGGAGTGTCGGCGTGCCCGGCGGTCAGAAAGTTAGAACTCGCTCCGCCGGGAAGAAACGCCTTCAGTGACTGTCCATCCTGCATGCCGCCGGCAATTCCGATGAGCTGCCGCACGGTCGTGCCGACCGGAATCTCGTACACGCCGGGATTTTCAACATCGCCGGAGACCGACACAAATTTCAGGCCGGCAAAATCGTTGCCTGCCTGTTTCTGCCACCATTCAGCCCCGTGATGAATGATCGACGTTGCCAGCGCGAACGTTTCGACGTTATTGATCAGCGTCGGTTTGCCCCAGAGGCCGTGTGTACCGGGATAGGGCGGTTTGTTGCGAGGTTCGCCGCGATGATCTTCCAGCGCTTCGAGCAACGCTGTCTCTTCGCCCAGAATGTAACCGCCCGGCGACATGAAAATCTCAATGTCGAACGGCCGCCCGGAACCCGCGGCATTGTCGCCGAGAACGCCAGCCCGCCGCGCCCGGTCGATGGCCGATTCCAGTGCCTGCCGTTCACGCGAGTACTCGTGACGCAGGTAGACGATTGCCTGCTCGGCACCGACGGTCAACCCGGCCAGCAGCACGCCTTCGATCACCAAATGCGGCAGTTCTTCCAACACCACGCGGTCTTTGAACGTGCCGGGTTCGCTTTCGTCGGCGTTGCAAATGACGTATTTCGGGCCGACTTTTTCCCGGGCTACCAGTTCCCATTTGAGCCCGGCCGGAAACCCGGCGCCGCCCATGCCGCGAAGGTTGCTCGCTTTCAGACGTTCGATGCAGACGACACCGACGTCGTCGCCCGACCCGATCAAGGACTTGACTGTGCCATACGGCTCTTCGTCGCCGGTGTAGGGATCGCACTTCCACAGACGCGGTGAGTCGGTCGGTTTATCCTCGGGAAGATTCTCTGGTGTCTCGACCAAATCGAGTACGTAGTCCAGATCGGCCAGCGATCGCGGAGCGAGCGGAACATCGTTGACGGCCACGGCGGGAGCCGCGTCGCATCGGCCCAGACACGAAACCTCGTGCAGATCCACGTCTTTCCGGCCGTTGAGCGCTTCGTGTAATTGCTCGATCAGCGGCCGACAGTCATGCATGGCACAGCTAACGTCGCGGCAAACATGAATGGCAACGCGCGCCGGCGGTGTTCGTCGAAAGTGCGTATAGAAACCGGCTAGTCCCTCCAGCCGATACAACGGCACCCGCTTCCGTACCGACAGCTCGTGCAGGGTCTCATCGTCGAGGAACCCCCGTTCGTGTTGCAGCCGCATTAACTCTACAAGAAGTTGCAAGCGCGTTCCCCCTGACCAGAATGTATGCACCACGCAACCGCTTCAGGCACCACGATACCAAAATTGGGCCGCCGCGTCACGGTCGCTGATCGATTCAACCAAGTGCTGAAGTATTCTATGGTTTTCTGCATATCAGACCAACGATTGATTGTCGTCGCCACTGCGATCTTTTTGCCATCGAACTCCCGCCACTTCTGGGACGTGACTTTCAGGAGAACGGCTCAGTGTTGCGTCCTAGAAGTTCTCGATGATGGTGTCGAAGCTGTTTTGGTCATGATCTCATAGCCCCTCACCGCTGTCACAGTCGAGAAGTTCTCGCTGATAAAGGCCCAGAGGATCGGCAGCCGCTCGGTGTTAATTTCGGGGCGTCCATTAAAAGGGGGGCACTTAAGAATGAGGCCGATATCCTGATCCTTAAGGATTTGAATGATCTTGTGCTCTTGGTCGGCTGAATGAATCGTCAGTGGCGTCGTGTCATAACCCCTCACCACGGGCCGCTTGTTGGCCAACAGATAGAAAACGGATTCCACCCCCGCAACGAACATTCGATCGTGCGGTTCAGCGCGCAAGGCCTGTGTTATCTCAACGATCAAAGGTTCCCTCTGAAACCTTCGGAGGTGCCGGCAGTGCAGCAACGCGGATGGAGGCGGATAACCTGTGACAAGAACCGTGCGGGCGAGTCGCACCTCGTTGATGACAAAATCTTTGGTGTGTAACGAGAATGACACGAGGACGAGCACCCCGTACAACGCGGCGCGGACTGACCGCCCGCTGCACCAGCAACCCCATGCTCTTTGGGCAACACAGGCGAAGACGATGCTCAGGACCATTGTGGCCCTCACATAATGCGAGTTGTCGCTGAGGGGGAACATTTGCAGATACTGGGCGTAACCGGCCGTAAAGACTAAGAAAGCTCCTGGAGCCTTCCCCAAATACCGAAACAAGGATGTCCCTTCGAGCAAGACCGCGCCCACGAGCAGCAGCCATGTCGAGTAGTAGTAGGACAAGAGCATGCCCCAGAACGAAACGTGTTGAGTTTTCAACAGAACCCACGGCCAGGGAAAGGGGATGCCAGCCAGCTTGGCATATCTGGCGTTCATGTTTGCGAAAAAGCCCGACCGCAGAAAATCCCAGAGTGACGTCTCGCAGACCCAGCAACCCAGCACCGCGGTCGTGACCAGCGCCAGAGATATCAAAACAATCCGTGGCGCGACCAGCCTGACCCAGAACGATGCCGATTGCCCAGCCGATTGTCCAACTGTGCGCCAAGCGATGAGCAAGGAATGGATGCCCAAATCCAACAGAGCCACATTATGCTTGGTGAGAACGGACAGCCCCAGCACAATCCCAAGGCAAACGATCTTGTACCGGCGCGGAGAACGAATGTCCCACAAGTGGGCCATGATAGCCAACAGACTCCACAGTCCTGCCAACGAAGAGGCACTCAGCCGGCAGCCCTGAAACCCGCCGAGACAACCGTATAAAGCCAACGGAGACAGCAGACTGATCCAGCCGTTCTTAGTGATTTGCCGCGCAGCGCCATAAGCTAGGACACCGCTCAAAGCGATCATCAGCATGCCGGCTACGCGAACGAAATAGAACTGTACGTCCGAAAGTAAATAAAAAATCGCCGCGTACAGAGTAGGCAAGAGAGGACCGTACGGAAAACTGACGGTCTCGTACAGTCTGTCCCCAGCTAAGATTCGCCAGGCGGCAGCTGCGTAGAAGCCCTCATCGAACCACAGGGAGGCCAAAGGGATGCTGACGAGCAAGCTGTGTACTGCATAGCCAGCGACCAGAAGACATAGAACACCACAGGGGAAGTCTATGCGTTGGGGGGATTCTTCCGGCATCGAAGCGACTCTATCATTCGGCAGCCGGGACTTCCCCGCCTTCACCGGTCGGCGCGTCTTCTTGCGGCTGCGGTGTCGCCGGCCGCTCGATCACCGGTTGTTCCGAATCGGCGATGCCGACCAGTGGCAATAGTTCGTCTTCTTCCTCGTGTTTCGGCAGGTAGACTTCGTCGAGAGCGGTGGCATCGTCGCTGTTCCGAAGCAGAAAATAAATGATCGTGGATGCGGTCCAGAAATAACTGTAAACAAACGCCACCTGCAAAACGGCCATAACGTACAACCAGAACGTCGCCAGCGGCCTGCCGAACGGCAACTGCGTCGTACCGGCACGTTTCTTCAAGATTTCCGTTCCGTCCAGATTTTCTGGAGCGGCCAAGTAGAGGCTTCCAACCTTGGCGTCACCCATGCCGGCGGCGACACTCCAACCCGCCAGATAAACCACCAACGTGACAATCAGTGAAAACAAAAAGACCACCACCGAGCCATACGCCATCGCCACGACGGTATACCACAAAAAATGCCAGGGACGCTCGTAGACGTAACTATACGTGCGGCTGAATCCATCGTACATGTCGCTTCCTTCTGCACTGATCGTCGCGTACATCAACGGCCAGCCGACGGAAACGCCGATCAACAGTAACGCCATGACAACCGCCAGCAGCATCGGAACGATCCACAGGCCACCCACAATCGCTTCGCCGACGTGCGGAATCAACCCGCAAACGACCCCCCCCGTCAAGCACAACAGCCACAAGACCCCGATGAAGGCCAGCGGCAGCAAAGGGGCCGTGAAATAAGAAAACAGTTGTTCGCCCGAGAACCGCAAGGCAGCCCGCAGACCGATCTGTTCGTCGCGGGCGAACTGAACGGCGGCGATCCGCGTGATGGCCCCGCCGAACAGCGCCCACACCAAAAGCGCCCACAACAGCCGTGTCCACGCATACGCAGCCTCGGTCCAACGCGGCCGAGGTTGAAAAAGTACGAGGGCCGGATCCGTCAGCGTCCGCATGGGGCGCACAATCAGTTTCCAGTTAGTGGCGATCTCGAAGAGCGTGCCCGCCGGGTTGGAGAGCAGTTGAGACGTCACACTGAGCGGCTGGTGATCACCAAGCGGCTCCTGCCACGGCCAGACCTGATTTGCGTCGTTGCGGGCTTCTTTCGGTGCAAACGGCAGGCGGGCGAACCCCGAGTTGCCCAACGAGATGAGCATGAGTCCCAACCCGGCAAGCATCAGCTTGCGCAGATCGATCGCAATCCGGAATGCGCGAAACAGATGCAGCCAAGGGAACATCTGGTGGAAATTGAACTGTTTCTTTGCGACGAACGAATCTTCCATCCGGAACGTCTTTCCGAGCGGGCGCATTTGTGTCCTGACCATCAACGCGCCGCATTATAACGATCTGCAACTCCGAAGTTCCACGTTGGCGCTCCCAGCGAACGAAGCGGTTCTGCACGACGCCCCGGATTGAGCCGCAGGATCACTCTTCTGGGCGGTGATGAGTCACCTTAGAAGTTCCGGCCGAACTTGGCCGTCCCCCGCGATGGGGTAAGGGCGGTTCAGCACGTCATAGATGATGGTGTGGGGGTCGATTCCCAGCAGATGGAAGACGGTCGCCAGAATGTCCTTGGGTGAAACGGGCTGGCTCACCACGTCACCTGCAATGCGATCGGTCTTACCGACCACCCGACCGGCTGCAAAGCCACCACCGGCAAAAATGGCCGAGTAGGCACGGGACCAGTGGTGGCGTCCGGCTCCGAGGGCGTTGGAATCGATCTTAGGCGTTCGACCATGCTCGCTGATGCAGACGACCAGGGTCTCGTCCAGCATCCCGCGATCCTCGAGATCGCGAATCAACCCCGAATAAGCGAGGTCGAAGGTGGGGCAGAGTTCGTTCTTCAGGCGGCGATAATGCTGATAGTGCGTGTCCCAGGCGCTATCAGCCAGACCATATTCGTCCCAGAAAAGACTGACCAGCCGACAACCGGATTCAACCAAACGGCGGGCGACGATAGCTCCCTGTCCGTAGAGGGTCATGCCGTATTTCTCTCGCAACCCGATTGGTTCCGCTCGGATGTCCAGGGCGTCTCGCAACCGGCGGGATGTGAGTAGGGAAAAAGCCATTCCTTGAAATCGATCGAGGCTGAGGCCACGAGAACCCGCGTCGAACTGTCGGCGAGCATCGTCGAGTTGTTGCAGCAAAATCCGTCGCCTGTCGAGCCGATCTAGCGTCATCCCCCTCGCCAGCGTCCCCGCTGCGGAGAGCTGAAATCGACACTCCGACTTGATCCCGGCATACGGGTCGCGAAATTCTTGAACGAGGCCGCGATTGTGCTGCGAGAACGTCTTGGTTCCCTCTCCCTCAAATTCCGTCCAGATGGGATCGTAGGCTGGACCGAGGAACCCGCCGTACGGGCCGGCTCGGAACGGCTGGTTGGTGCGACGGGTGCTCAACGGGAACGGCAAGGCGATGTTCCTGGGCGCTTGTGGAATTTCGCCGTGGGAGCGACGCTCGCCGAGATAATCGATCACCGACCCGATGAACGGCCAATGTCCCGCAGCGCGTGGGTTGACCTCCAACCCTCCCTGCGGGTTCGGCAGGCCGGTGGTTGCATAAGCAATGCCGTGAACCGGATACGGATGCGTCATCGATCGCACCACGGTTGTCCGGTCCAGGACACTCGCCGTCTCGGGAAGCAACTCGCCGATGTGGTAGCCGGGAATCACGGATGGAATCGAATTCAAATCGCCACGAATTTCCAGCGGGGCGTTCGGTTTGACGTCAAACGTTTCGAGCTGGCTCGGCGATCCATACAGGTAAAGGAGTATGCACGACTTTGCCTTGCCGAACGAATGGGGAGCGACACTCGGTCGTGAATCTTTCGCTTGCAGCAGGTCGCCCAATCCGAGTCCCATGACTCCCAAGCTGCCGGCCTGAAGAAAGTCACGGCGGCAGATTCGATCGCAAAGCTTTTTTGGTGATCCGAGGATATTCAGCATCGTGTCGACCCGTCTGCGTGAGACTCAGAGCGCGAACCACTGGAACCGCATCCTAGCGATTCTTCATTCACGGAGGCTGATGATATGAATAGTAATAGTATTCGGATCATGCCTGAAACTCAAGAGATGTCCGTTGAGCCATTTGCTAGGTTGAAAAAGGGCATCACGTTTCTGCGGCAGTCTCGACACACTTTTTCGATTGTACCGGCCGAATTTCTCGGTGGATGAACATTGATGGCAGCCGGAAGAATCACCGCTGCAACTTCACCGCTGGTCTATTAGCTTGAATAGACTACAACGTCGCGTTAGGCTGACAGTGACGTCGGGGTTTTGTTGACGCGACGGCCCGGCGACTCTTTAGAGAGTCATTCAACGTCTGCTCTCGGCATTCTCA
>CAUZTK010000072.1:0-13808 GCA_963582395.1 Planctomycetota bacterium
TGACAGGGAAATAACCATGTGAGTGTCTCCTTTCACTCACTCTGGTACGCAAATTACCCGCCATTCATTTAGTAATTTATGGTTTTGAAACTGACTCTAGTAATATGGCTCAACCTATCTTCCGTGCGAACTGTCCTTCGAGTGGAAAAACGGGCTATCCACCGTTCACTCACACAACAAGAAATTTGGCTCGGAACGGAATACGCGAATCTCTAACGAAGGCCTTTCTGTCGAAATAATCGATCATTTGGTAAGCTATCACTACGTATCGAAACAACAGAAATAAGTACAGTGCTATGATGGACTCGCCAGCATACGAGCATATTAGCTTCATGCGATTGAAGTCGCCAAGGCACGTCGCTTACTGTCTGTAAGGCTTGCGACTGGTGGCGGGGTGTAAGCGATAGCGTCGCCCCGTCGGTTGCAGGGCACATTTGCGGGGGGCAGGCTGTGCACGTCGCCAACGACTCAGAAACGTCAAAGCAAATCTGGGTTGTCAGGCCGATCATAACCGACGGGAGTTGCCATCGTGCGTGGCCATCAACTTGCGGGTGAATCACGTGGACCGCTCGGCGGTCCGGGGCGACGCTGTCGCTTACGCCCCGCCACCCGGTCGAAGATCAGAACCGTTTTCATATTCTTCAGGAAGGAAACCGCATCATGGCACTCGTAATTCCCGCCGCCGACATTCAACCAAACGTACTTTCAGACCTGGCCCAGCGCAAGACCGTCACAGGCGAGAGTCTCATGATTACGCGATACGAGGCCAAGGCTGGTGCCGTGTTCGAGGCGCACAGTCACCCCGAGGAACAAATGGGCTACGTCATCAAAGGACGGATCGAATTCTTCGTTGGAGAGCCGGAAGAGCGGTTTGTCTTCGAGGCAGGCACGTTTTTCCATTTCGCGTCGAACGAGCACCATCGCTCGCGAGTGGTCGATGATTGCATGGTCATTGACGTGTTTTCACCCCCGCGCCCGCAATATCTAGCCGAGACCGCCACATCGACGAGTGGTGGGGCGTAAGCGACAGCATCGCCCCGTTGGTTGTCGCCAACGACTCGGAAACGTCAAAGCAAATCTGGTTGTCATGCCGAGCATGACCGACGGGAGTTGCTGCTGAACTGGTTCCGTTCCCCAAGCTCGATTTCAGCCGGCGTTGTCGAGGGGTCTGAACAACAAAGTGAAACTGACCATGAGAAAATCCTATGGCTTTTGCACATACGAAGCCGTAGAAATCGCCTTAGATCACAACCTTTCTAAGTAACCTGAACCAGGCCTGTGCGGTCCGCTATGCCGCAAGCGGCAACTCGGCTTGTGAAACTCCAAACGAAAAAAGCGCGAAAAAAATTCACGTTTCGCACCCGATAAGGGCTTAACGCCTTCCGTCGCTGAGCATCTCCCGGGCGGCATTTCTGCCACAGGCGCCCATGACTCCGCCGCCGGGATGCGCCGCGCTGCCGCACAGATAAAGCCCCTCCAGGGGTGTCCGATAGTCGCTCCAACCGGGAACGGGCCGCATGTTGAACAGTTGGTGCAGCGGCATCGCCCCCTGAAAAATGTTGCCTCCGGTCAATCCGAATGTCCTCTCCAGATCGAGCGGCGAGAGGACCTGTCGGTGTAAGATCGAACCAGGAACGTTCGGAGCATAGCGGGCGATTTCCGCGATGCAGCGATCAGCGAACGCTTCCTTGATTTCGTCCCAATGGCCCGACGCCAGCCGATACGGAGCATATTGGACAAACACCGACAAAATATGATGGTCGGGCGGTGCAATGGTTGTGTCGACGGACGTCGGAATGGTCATCTCAAGAATCGGGCGTTCGGAGGGTCTTCCGTATTTGGCGTCGTCGTAAGCGCGTTCGAGGTATTCCGTCGAGGCCCCCATGTGAATTGTGCCCCGGTGTTGCGGCCCGACAACGTCTTTTCCCGGTAGACAATCGAAATCGGGCAACTCGTTCAGGGCCAAATTGATTTTCAGGCTCGCACTGGAATAATCGATGCGACCCACCGCGTTCCGAAAATTCTCCGGCAGGTGCTGCCCCTCAAGCAGTTTCTCAAACGTCAGATGAGCATCGACATTCGAGGCGACGCGACGTGCCGCGATCTCTTCGCCGCCGGCCAGCCGAACGCCGCTGGCGCGGCCACCGCTCACCTGAATTCCTTCAACGGTAGCGTCGGTGCGGATTTCGACGCCGTCATTCTGGGCCGACTTGGCAATGGCCAGCGAGAGCGCGCCCATGCCGCCCTCGACGTATCCCCACACGCCGCGCTCTCCGCCGGCCGAGCCCATCACGTGATGCAACAACACATATGCCGTCCCCGGGGCCGAGATGGGCTGGAAGGTTCCGATGATCGCATCGGTCGCCAACGTTGCTTTGAGGACGTCTGATTCGAACCAGCGGTCGAGAATCGTGCGGGCCGCTCCGGTCAGCAGCTCAATGGCTTCCGGAAGATCGTCCCCCAGGCTCTTAAGCGACCGATAGAGGGCATAACCGCCACGGACGTCGCGAAGACGTTTGCTCAGAGACGACTTTCTCCAGCGAGTCGGCAGCGGGAGCAGATCGGGCGGTGTGCGGTTGAGCGTGGGCTCGATGCATTCGGCCACTCGTTGCAGCAGCGCTTCGTAGCGGGGGAAGGCCTCGGCGTCCTTTTCCGAAAACTTGGCGATTTCGCGGCGGTTGAGTTCCGCATCGGGGCCGAGCAGCAAAAACCGGCCATCCTCCAACGGTGTGAAAGACGACGGCGAGCGGGGCAACACCTTGTAGCCAAATTTATCGAGCTGCAAGTCCCGTTCGATTTCGGGCAGCAACAGACTGACCACGTATGCGGCAGTCGAGACTTTGTAGCCCGGCCACAACTCCTCGGTGACGCAGGCGCCGCCGACGAGGTGCCGGCGTTCAAACACCAAAACCTTCCAGCCAGCGCGGGCCAGATAGGCGGCACAGACCAGTCCGTTGTGACCGGCACCAATAATGACGCAATCGTACAATTTTCAGTGGCCGATGGTCGGTCGGGGTTCGGTGGAAACACTCGGATTTAGACGTCGGGCAGTTCCCACGGTTTGCGGTATTCGCGGCCGAGTAGGGCGTTTACCTCGTCGTCGTCACCAAAATCCATGCCGGCCGGATCGAAGATCACTTCGCGGCCGACACGATAAGCAATGTTACCCAGATGACATAACGCGCTAGAGAGATGGCCGATTTTAATGTCCGCCGCCGGCATCTGTCGGGTCTTGATACAATCGATAAAGTTGCGGCAATGGACGCGTGCCTGCTCGCTGGTCTCGGAGGTGATCGATTCCTTTCGGTCGTAGACTTTCCAGCCGCCCCGGTCGACGATCAGTGTCCCGTTTTCACCGTAGAAGGCCGCGGCTGCGCTGCGGCCTTCAATTCCGCGGGTGCTCCACAGGCGATGTTCCCAGACGATCGTTCTGTCGGGGTAGGAAAAATTGACGATGTGCGTGTCGGGTGTTTGCTGATCGTCGTTGAAGGCGAAATTGCCGCCGCTGGCCGAGATCCGCGTCGGTAATTCGACGTCGAGCCCCCAGCGGGCGATGTCGAGCATATGCACACCCCAATTGCCCAATTCGCCGCAGCCGTAATCCCAGAACCAGTGCCAGTTGTAATGGAAACGATTCGGATTGAAAGGCCGTTGCAGCGCCGGGCCGAGCCAAAGATCGTAATCGACTCCGGCTGGTGGCCGTGCGTTTTTCTTCACGCCAATCGATTTGCGGCGGTGGACAGTCCAGGCTTTGGCGAGGCGCACTTGCCCCAATTTTCCACTCCGCACGAAGGCAACGGCTGACTGGAAATGAGACCCGCTCCGCTGCTGCAAACCGGCCTGAACGACCCGTCCCGATTGGCGGGCCGCCGCCAGCATCTGTTGCCCTTCCAAAATGTTGTGCGAGACCGGTTTTTCGACGTAAACGTCTTTCCCCGCCTGGCAGGCCAAAATCGTCTGCAGCGCATGCCAATGGTCCGGCGTGGCGACAATGACGGCCTGAATCGAGTTGTCCTCCAAAATTCGCCGAAAATCCGTCTCGTGATGCGGCGGAAACCCCTGCGCTTCTTCGAGGGTCTTCGAGGCGACAGACAGCACATTCTGGTCGACGTCGCAAATGGTCTTCACGTCGACATCGGCGAAGCCGGCCATCGTCGTCGCCAACGACCGCCCCTGGTTCCGCACGCCGATCACCGCCAGAGAGATCCGCTCGTTCGGCGAAGCGCTGGCGACAGCACCAGCCAGTCCGACCATTCCGGCCGCAACGCCGGCGGCGTTTTTGGCGCTGGAACCCAAAAACTGCCGTCGGTTAAGCTCGTGCTTCAAAAAGTCTGCGGTCTTCATCGAGTTTGTCTCAAACAGCAACCCATTAGTACTTTCTGCATCCAGTCGTCCCAACCGCTCGTCCCATTATGTTCATCGTACCAAGTTCCCACCAAACGAGAAGAGTGAGGGTCCCCTACCATTCGTAGTGATTGGGAAAAAGTCGCCATCGCCGATCGAGGAGCGTTCGTCAAGGCGGCTCAGAGAGTGGCATTGGATTTGCCCTGTTAGGGTACGTTGGGAATACGGCCCAGGTTTTGGGTCGTTTTTGCAATATCCGCTTCCCCTTTTTACAAACCTCAGGAGAAACGCCCAATGCCACCCGACGATGCGCGGGGCCTGTTTACTACACTTGAACAGGTCTCCGGCCCTCGCGGGCGTCAGGAACAACGCCATCCTTTGACGGCCATGCTGGCCGGAGTAATGTGTGCGACGTTATGTGGTGCTCGTGGATTCAAACCAATCGCCCAATGGCTCCGCGCTCAAGTGCCGGCGACTTGGCATTGGCTTGGTTTCAAATGCCGCCCGCCTGTTCGAATGGTGGCGCGGCCACTGGGGCATCGAAAACAAAGAGCATTGGGTCCGCGATGAAACGCTCGGCGAAGACCGCAGTCGGGTGACAAACAAAACCAATGAGCCGCCCTGGGAGGACCGTGAAACTTCTTGCCAACGGCAGCCGGACCTCATATACTAATGACGATGCCGACTGGCTCGCGGTTCTTGACCTTGACAACTCTGGTTTCCGTCAGTTCTCCGTTGACCTCTACGACAACGCCGTCACGTTCACAAGTATCTAAAAACGGCGCCCACACGAAATGTGCCGCGTCCACAAAGGACACGATTCGCTCATTGTTGCGTGCATCCTCTATTTAGGGTTCCCCATTCATTTTCGTTTTTATGTTGTTGTGCGAGTCCAGTGCAAGATGGAAACGCTGTTGCTCAAAAACGAGGGCCAAGCACACAAACAGATGATAGGGTAGCGAAATGATCCAGACCGCGTTTACCGAAGATGAGATTGAACAACTGCGTGAGCACCGCAAATCGCTGGAGACTTATTTCGAGAAGCATCCGCCAGCCACGGTGAATGAAGCCGCCGCCAAGATTGAAGAACTCACCGACATCCGGCGTGGTCCGATTCACGTGCGAAGGTTTCTAAATTCCCTCGGTTTACGTCCGCGAAAAGCACAAGCGGTCGCCACTTCTGACAACGGGGACGCCGAACTCGAAATTTACAATCTGTTTCGACTGATGATCAAGCACGACGCCACGCACCTTCACCTGCGCGTAGAAAAGCCGCCGATACTCCGCATCAAGGGGACGCTGCGCGAGCTGCAAATGGAACCGATCTCAGACGAGATGATGGAGCGGCTCTGCTTCCCATTGATGAATGATCGCGACAGAAGAATCTTTGAGGAGGAAGGTGGAGTGGACTTCGCCCACGTCGTCGACGACGAAGGAGATCCCCGACGGTTCCGAATCAACGTGTTCCGACAGCTAGGAAGAGTGGGCATGGTCGCCCTAAAAATCGAGAACTTCATTCCCAACTTTGCCGGGTTGAATGTGCCGCCGGTGTTGGAGCAGTTTTGCAAAATCGACCAGGGCATGATCCTGGTCAGCGGCATGACGGGGTGCGGCAAGACGACGACCATCGCTTCCATGCTTGATTGGATCAACCACAATTACAGTAAACACATCCTGACCCTCGAAGATCCGATCGAATACGTCTTTTCGCGCGGTCGGTGCATGGTCAACCAGCGGGAAGTCGGTCTGCATGTCAGTGATTTCGACATCGCGATGAAGCACGCCGTCCGGGAAGACCCGGATGTCATCCTGGTCGGTGAAATGCGCGACCAGAAAACATTTGCCACGGCCATCCGCGCTGCTGAAACGGGCCACCTCGTGTTTGGTACAGTCCACGCAGCGTCGGCCTCGGCGACGATCGGGCGTATTCTCAACATGTTCCCGCCCGAGATGCATACGGCCTTGCGGAGCAGTTTGGTGTTCAACATGAGGGCGGTCATTGCCCAGAAGCTGCTGCCCACAATTCTTGACGAACCGAAGCGGGTCCCCATCGTGGAAATCATGATCTTCAATCCCACCGTCCGAAAATTGATCCTGGAAGAGAAAGATGAAAGACTCCCGGACGCAATTCAAATCGGGAGATCGGAGGGCATGCAGAACTTCAACGACAGCTTATATGATTTCGAAACTCGGGGATATATCAGCCGTCAGACCGCACTGGAAGCCTCGCCCAATCCCGAAGCGTTCAAGATGATGCTGAAAGGCATGGGTGTCAAAGGCGCCGGAATTTTATAGTCGAGTCACAGTTCACCCAGAGCTGGTCAGTTTTTCAATCTGGGTGATGTGTGTAGCGTCATCAGCGATGTCCCGAGGCGATCCGAGGGTGTAAACCCTCGGGGTTTTCGAAGTACCGGCCGGTTGACACCGGCCGCTCGCCATTCCTACTTTGAAAATTTACCAGTCCTAATAGTCCACCCTGAGAGTGACGTGATTGGCAAGGCGGCTTGGTAGACTCTCACACAAGCTGAACTGCGGGAAAAACCAGCAGCCGTTGCGTTTTGCGGAGATCGGCAATATGGTTTCCGAATCGTCACCGAGACAGCGGTTGACGCCATGTAAAGTATGACCTACGCCTGCTTCTGGAAAGTAACCGATGTGCGGATTACAATTCGGTCACCAGTAGCCGGCCTTATCGACTCCTTCGACGTTGGTGGCAGAACGGCTTCAAACGAACGAATTCATAAGCAGCCGAAAGCCTCGGCAGCCAGGTGCCGGAACTTCCACCGGTTGTATCTGGGGAGTTCCGAAACTTCGACACCGATTGATCTCGATGAGCACCGAACAAGCCAAGCTGCCAAAGAAGCTGATTTGGGCGGTGGCTGTTCTTAGCGGCTTGCCGTTTGTGTTGAACCTTAGTGGTGTCAGCTTTTCAGCTCAGGGAGCCCATGCCGGGTCCATTCACTCCCTGCTGGAATGGACTGCCGTTTGCGTCGCCGTGTTCACCGCTGTCTTCGCGCTCTTCCATTACCTCATCGAACGCGACATCACAACACCCGTGATTGGCACAGCCCTGTTCTTCTCCGGGATGCTCGACGTCTTTCACACGCTGGCTGCCGATGGGTTGATGGGAACCCTCGAGAGTCCTGAACAGTTCATCCCCTTGACTTGGACCATTTCACGCACGTTCAACGTCTGCTTTCTGATTGCCGGGACGTTGCCGTTTTTATGGAAACGAAGGACCAGCACCCGAACCAGCCGCAAAAGAGGGCCTTCCTTCGTTCTTCTGGTCGGTGTTCTGTTCGGCGTGATGGCCTATGCGATCATTCACATCTGCCTGGTCTCAGACCTGCCGACAGCCGTCTACACAGATCGTATTGTTCCCCGCCCGTGGGATTCTCTGCCGTTGGTGCTCTATCTGATTGCCGGGGGGATCGTCTTTCCGCGTTTTCATCGTTTGCAGCCAACGGTCTTCTCGCACGCACTGATCGTGAGCGTCATCCCCTATGTGGCGGCCCAGGGACATGTCGCGTTTGGCTCGACGGAGCTCTACGACAATCACTTCAACATCGCGCACCTGCTGAAAATCGTCGGCAATTTGGTCCCGCTGACAGGTCTGATCCTGGACTACGTGCGGGCCTACCGAGCAGAGTCCAAGCTCCGAGCGACCGAGGCGCAACTGCGTGTCGCCCGGGACATTCAACAGGACCTGTATCCGCAGACGGCCCCCCAACTGCCCGAATTCGACCTCGCCGGAGTTTCGCACCCGGCTGACGTCGTCGGCGGCGATTACTTCGACTATCTCTCCATGCCAGGCAAGCAATGGGGCATCGTGGTGGCCGATGTCAGTGGTCACGAACTCGGGGCGGCCATTCTAATGGTGCAAACCCGCGCCTACTTGCGGGCTTTGTCACGTTCGCAGGATGATATCAGCCAGATTGTGAAGGCTCTGAATCGTTTTCTGCTCGAAGACGTCCGCAATGGGATGTTGGTCAGCCTGTTTCTCTTGCGTCTTGACCCGGCCAAGCGCTCGTTTGTCTTTTCTTCCGCCGGCCACGAAGCTCATCTGCTCCGCGCCTCCGGCGAGGTCGAGACGTTCGAGAGTCTCAGCCCGGTTCTCGGAATCATGGACGAGGGAGACATTGCCTGTGGACCGGAAACCACGCTCCGGCCCGGAGACATCATGTTCCTGATGACCGACGGGATCTTCGAAGCCGAGTCTCCCCAACACGAACAATTCAGCATCAAACGTGCCTTGGGGGTCGTTGCGGCCAACCGCGAGAAAACCGCCCGTGAGATTGTTCAGGCCGTGTTTCGTGCTGTCGGCGAATTCCGCGGCCGCGCTTCACAAGTCGACGATATGACCGTTGTGGTACTCAAGCGACTCGCCGACCAACCAGCCCCCTAATGAAAACAACCGCAACGGGAACCTGACTCTGGGACGATCTGGCAAAGAACCTGTCAGACAAAAATTCCAACCGGTAATCCTCAGGGCCAAAATCCGTAACTGTTTCGCAAATAAGAGAATAGTTCACAGAAGTCGATACCGACCGAGTCCGCAACTGAAGCCGCTTCCCGAATGTGCCGATAATTCCAATTGCGACGTATTGGAAAAATGTGACGGTTAGGATACGTTTAGCAAGACGTGGACGGACTCCAGTGGACCTGGAGACGGCAAACGGAGTAACCTAACTGAAAGCATGGTTCGAATCGGCTCGGTTGAAGCAGACTCTGGCAGGGCACCCCGGCGGGCT
This sequence comes from Planctomycetota bacterium, assembly GCA_963582395.1. Lineage (GTDB taxonomy): Bacteria > Planctomycetota > Planctomycetia > Planctomycetales > Planctomycetaceae > CAUZTK01. The sequence continues at coordinate 9,096 of CAUZTK010000072.1, forward strand.
CCCATCGGGACGGCCCAATCGGCGAAATGACGATCTCAAGACGGATCGGAATCGACTCGCCGCAGCGGGGCGAAAGGACTGCACGGATGAGGATCGTTCTGGCGAGTTCCGAAGCGGTGCCATTTTCAAAAACGGGCGGCTTGGCCGACGTGGCGGCGGCGCTATCGAAAGCGCTTGCTCGTGACGGACACGACGTCTGGCTGCTGACCCCCTTCTATCCTCAGACCAGGAAAAATCAGGGGGCTGCCGATCTTCCCGTCGAGCCGACCGACTGGTCGATTGAAGTAGCTGTCGGTTCAAAACTGGTGATCGGCAACATTCTGCGCTCTCGGCTGCCTGGGACCAACGTCACGGTGCTGCTCATCGATCAGCCGAACTATTTCGACCGGCCCAGTCTTTACCAGGAAAACAACGAAGATTACCGGGACAATTGCGAGCGATTCGTCTTCTTCAGCCGGGCCGTGATGGAGACGGTCCGATTGTTGGAACTTCAACCCGATATCATCCACGCCAACGACTGGCAGACCGGACTGGTTCCCGCATTGCTGGGCATCGAATACCGGCACGTGCCCGGCTTCGAGCAGACGAGTTCGGTCTTCACCATCCACAACATGGCATTTCAGGGTCGGTTTTGGAAATGGGACATGGAGCTAACCGGTTTGGACTGGAAATACTTCAACTGGAAACAAATGGAGTACTTCGACGATCTGAACATCCTGAAGACCGGCCTGGTGTTTGCCGACTTGATCACGACGGTCAGCCCAACCTACGCCCGCGAGATTCAGACCGAGCCGTTCGGTTGCGGTCTACACGGCGTGCTCCGCGCGCGGCGGGGCGTACTGGTGGGGATTTTGAACGGCGTGGACACGGAGATCTGGAATCCCACAACCGACCCGGCGCTAGCTCAGAACTACTCTTGCGCCAATGGCGATGCGTCGTCCAAGTTTTCAGGAAAGACCGTCTGCAAAGCGCACCTGCAGAAGCAGCAGCGGTTGCCGGTCCGCAGCGACGTTCCACTGGTCGGTATGATTTCCCGAATGACCGATCAAAAAGGGCTCGACCTGATTGTCAAGTGCGCCGACGAACTGTTGCAGCTCGATCTGCAATTGATCTTCCTCGGAACCGGGCAGGATCGTTACGAACGTTTTCTGGAACAACTGTCGCAGAAATATGCGTCTAAAGTCTCCGTGACTATCGGCTTTGACGACAAACTGGCGCATCAAATCGAAGCCGGCGCCGACGCGTATCTCATGCCGAGCCAATTCGAGCCCTGCGGGCTGAACCAGATGTATAGTTTGATCTACGGGACTGTGCCCATTGTCCGCCGTGTCGGCGGTTTGGCGGATTCGGTCGTCGATGCCACCGACGAGAACCTTGCCGATGGAACCGCGACGGGGTTCTGCTTTGATCGGTATGGCCCTGGGGCGTTGGTGGGACAGGTTCGTCGGGCCGTTGAAATCTACGCCGACAGGCCGAAATGGTCTCAGTTGGTCCGCACGGGCATGCGGCAGGAGTGGTCCTGGACCCGCAGCGCCGCCGAATATGTAAAAGTGTATCGTCGTGTCGGATTGAAAAGAGATCATTCGACTCCGGCCTGTCCATTGCCGGGATGAGGTATTTGCTGGGATCGCGTCCGGGTTTGGGGGCCGAAACCAAACGCAGCCCGGTCGCAAGCGCCAAACCGTCACGTTGATTTTGTTTGACACGACTTCGGCTTCGCTCGCTCTGAAAACCAAAATCGAGACCGATGCAACCGATCGCGCTGGCCCTGCTCTGGCATCAGCATCAGCCGTATTACCCCGACGACGTCGCCGGTGAGACCCTTATGCCGTGGGTCCGGCTTCACGGCACCAAGGACTACTACGGCATGGCGCTGCACATCAAGGAGGTGCCCGAATTCCGCTGCACAATCAATCTCGTCCCCAGCCTGCTGTTACAACTGCAGGCCTACACCGAACGTGATGGCAGCGACCGTCACCTCGATCTCACGCGGCTTCCGGCCGACGGTCTGGCCGAAGCCGACATGTACGACCTACTCGACTCTTTCTTCATGGCAAGCGTCGAGAGCATGATTCGGCCGTATGCCCGCTATCACGAGCTGTACTTGAAGCGGGGGTTCGGCGTCGACCCGGTGCAAAAGGCAGCCCCTCGATTCTCCACCCGCGACATCCGCGATTTGCAAGTCTGGAGCAATTTGACCTGGATTCACGAGCTGGTCTTCGAACAAGACCCGGACCTCCGCGAATTCCGCGAAAAAGGCCGAAACTGGACTGAAGCCGAAAAAGCATGGCTCATCGACAAGCAGCTTGCCATTCTCAAAGCCATCATTCCGTTGCACAAACAGCTCTCAGAATCTGGTCAGGTTGAGCTGACAACCACGCCGTTCTATCATCCCATTCTTCCGTTGTTGTGGGACAAGCGTTCGGCGCGGCAGGCGATGCCCAATTGCGAGCTTCCCCACCACCTCGACTCGTACCGGCAAGACGCGAAGCTGCAGATTGACCGCGGAGTGGCATTTCACAAAGAGGTCTTCGGGACGTCACCTGCAGGTATGTGGCCCTCGGAAGGATCGGTATCACAGGAGATTGTGGCGGCCATTGCCCAAGCGGGCATCAAGTGGATCGCCACCGACGAAGAAATCCTCGCTGAATCGACAAACGGCTGGATTGCCCGCGACGGTCAGGGGCACATGCGGCATCCCGAAATGCTGTTTCGCCCGTGGCGGGTCTCCGACGGCGAACATGAGCTGCAACTGGTCTTTCGCGACCATGCCTTAAGCGACCTCATCGGTTTTCACTACCAGCGTAGTGACCCGGCTCACGCGGCCGACGACCTGTTAGCACGCGTGGAGGGCATTGGTCGGGCCGTCGAACCGAACAATGCCGGTCGAACCGCGCTGGTCTCGATAATTCTCGACGGCGAGAACTGCTGGGAATACTACCCGGACGGCGGCGTTCAGTTCCTGCGAATCCTGTATCGCAAATGTGCCGATCACAACAGCATTCGACCGGTGCGGGTTTCAGACTACCTGCACGAGCATCCGCCCACCGATCGTATCGGTCACCTGTTCGCCGGCAGTTGGATCTCGCATAACTTTGCCATCTGGATCGGTCACCACGAAGACAATACGGCCTGGGACTTGTTGCACCAGACGCGGGAATTTCTAAAACAGTCCGAAACAGACGGTAAAGCATCGAAGGATGTGCTGAAGCAGGCGTGGGAAGAGTTGTACATCGCCGAGGGCAGCGACTGGTTCTGGTGGTTTGGCGACGATCATTCATCTGCCCAGGACTTGCTGTTCGATCAATTGTTCCGCAAGCATTTGAAAAACGTGTACACACTGCTGGAGGAGACGCACCCCAACGTGTTGAACCAGCCCATCACCCGCACCGAACGCCCGGCGATCCACACAAGTCCGACTGGATTCCTGCCGATCAAAGTCGACGGTCGCCGAACTTACTTCGAGTGGATCAGCGCCGGTCACTACGTCAGCGGGAATGCCCGAGGAACCATGACCAAGGTGACCGCGGGGGTCATCCGCGAGGTTTATTTCGGTTTCGATGCCGAGCGGCTGATGATCCGCGTCGACACAGCGGCTAGCGCGCGGGACGATCTGGCGGCACTCGACGAAATTCGTGTTCGTTTTCTGGATCCGCCGGCCACCGAAATCCGACTCTCCGGGTTGAAACAGCGGACCATCGAGGGAAGGCTCTACCGGAAAAACCGTGCGGTTTCCAAAGCAGCTATCGAGGCCGCCTGCGATCACATTCTGGAACTCAGCGTTCCCTTCGGCGATTTGAGGGTCGAGCCCGGCGATCCGATTCAAATGTACCTGGAAGCGGTTTCCGAAAAACAAAGCGTCGATCGAGCGCCACACGAGGGGACATTGGAACTGACAGTTCCCACACCGGATTTTGAACTTCTGATGTGGCAGGCGTAGAACAGAAGTCGAAAATCGGAGGACAAGAGTGGGCATCAGCCCGAACATCTTGAATCGCTTGGGACACCAATCATGCCGGAGTTACGAAAAGATCCCGTTGTCGGCCGCTGGGTCATTATCGCCCCGGATCGGGCGAAGCGGCCTGAAGACTATGCACCCGACTTCAAGACGACGTCAGCCAGCTTCGATCCCTTCTGCGAAGGGAACGAAGACGCGACCCCCTCGGAAATCCTGGCCTATCGCGAACCGGGCAGCGAACCGAACGGACCCGGCTGGCGGGTGCGCGTGGTCCCCAATAAATTTCCGGCCCTGCAGGTAGAAGGCAACCTCGACAAGCAAGGCGACGGCATGTACGACCTGATGAACGGCATCGGTGCGCACGAAGTCATCATCGAATGTCCGCACCGCGAAACGAACATGTCTCGGCTTTCGATCGAAAACATCCGTGAGGTTTTATGGATCTACCGCGACCGGTTGGCCGACCTGAAAAAAGATCCGAGGTTGGTGCACGGTCTCATTTTCAAGAACAAAGGTGCCCCGGCGGGAGCGTCACTGGAACACAGCCATTCGCAACTGATCGTCACCCCCGTTGTGCCGATTTCTGTCCGGGAAGAGATGGACGGCTCGCTGGAGTATTACAATTACCGGGGTCGCTGCATCTATGACGACATGATTCAACAAGAACTCGCCAATGGCAGCCGCATTGTGCTCGATACGTCAAACTTCGTCGTGTTTTGCCCGTATGCCAGCCGATTTCCCTTCGAAACCTGGGT
>CAUZTK010000073.1:0-13731 GCA_963582395.1 Planctomycetota bacterium
AATCCGCAGTCTAGCCGGCATTGCGGAGCCGGAAATTGGAGTCGTCACCGGAATCGGACCGGCGCATCTGGACGGTTTTGGTGACGAGCAAAAAATCGTCGTTGCCAAAGGTGAACTGGTCGAATCGCTACCGGAAACCGGTTTTGCTGTGCTGTGGGGGGACGACCTGCACGTCCGTCAGTTGGCCGACCGGGCGTCATGCCGTGTGCTTTTCGTTGGGGAAAATGCCGACAACGACTTGCAAGCCACAGACGTACAAATTGTTAAGAATCGATTGTGCTTTACGGTCCACAATGAATTCTTCGAGCTGCCGACGGCCGGCCGGCATCACTTGTCCGCAGCGTTATGCGCAATCGCCATTGCCAAAGAGATCGGCCTAGAACCGGCTGACATTGCAGAGGCCCTGCAATCGTTTCGTCCTCCACCGGGAAGATGCCGTTTGGAGCAAATCGGTTGCTGGACAATTATCAACGACACCTACAACGCCAACCCCACGTCGATGCAGGCCGCCTGTCGACATCTGCGGGATTGGCAGACGGCCGGAAGAAAGCTGCTGATTGCCGGCGACATGCTGGAGCTGGGCACACGGACTGCTGAGTTTCATCGCGAATTTGGGCGCTCGGCGGCTGAATCCGGAATCGACCACCTGTTGGTACACGGGCAACAAGCCCGGCACGTCATCGGCGGAGCTATCGAGAGAGGCATGCCGACACATCGGCTGGCTGAGTGTGAAAATTTCGACGCCGTGTTGACCGTCCTCGATTGCTGGCTGGAGCCGGGCGACGTGGTGTTGGTGAAAGGTTCTCGGGCGATGCGGATGGAACGCGTCGTCGAATGGTTGCGGGCACGTCAGAGAAGACAAGGGCCTTCGTCCGCTGTCCCGCTGCGGGCTTGTGCATAAAGTTGACTTAGTTGTGAAGGTTTCGTTGCGTACGTTTGGATTTGCGGGAATCCGACGTATTGCCCTGGGGGTCCGGGGCGGAAGCATCAAAGGTAATTGGATCAAGTGATTTCTGGGTCAATCACTCCGAAAGCCGCTTCGTGACGGAACCGACTGACCGAGCGCCGAGGGGCAACCCTCGGCGCTCGGGGATACACCTCGAGGGGGCAATGACGAATTTCGGATGACGAATGTCGATTCACAGAACTCGAATGATCAGTCTCGAAAACAACTCAGCACCGGCCGTGCCGGGCTACACGGACGCTGCGTTGATTCGTTCTACAACATTCATGATCGACACTTCGGTTTACATCCGGGATTGGATTCGGCCGGTCATCGCTGCCGGCCTCACCGAAATGAATGGCGCCACCCATGCTGTTTTGGCTGCTGAATCGATTCGCTCCGCTTTTGGAGCAAATGGAATTACATTCGTCGGGAGACTCTCGCGTCTTTGTGACGGCACGAGCGGCACTGGCGAGTGTGACGTCGTTCCTGATGGCCCTGCTCCTCGGCCCGCTAGCGATTCTCTGGCTCAAGAAGCGATTTCGAGAACGGATCGACAGCGACTCCGAACGTCTGAACGAACTGCACGCCGACAAAGCTGCCACTCCCACCATGGGCGGCTTGTTTGTCATCGGTTCGGTCGTCCTCGCCGTTCTGTTGTGGGGAGACCTGAGCAACCGCTATGTGCAACTGGGACTTCTGGTCGTGGTCGGATTTGCCGCGCTCGGCGCCCTCGACGACTGGATCAAGCTCAGCAGCCAGAGAAATGGTCTGAAAATCAGGCCGAAACTCATCGTCCAAATCCTCATATCTCTGCTGATCGGCTACGGGTTGTATCACGAGCAGCTCACTTCTCCCCGCGGTCTGGAGCTGATCTGGCCGTTCGGCAATCACAGTGTTTGGCTGGGGAGTGGATTCATTTTTTGGAGCGTGTTGGTTTTGGTCGGCAGCTCGAACGCCGTCAACCTGACCGATGGCTTGGACGGACTGGCCAGCGGCTGCACAGTGTTTGCCGGTTCGGCTTTTGTGGCACTGACATATTTGGCCGGCCACGCCGTCATGGCCGATTATTTGAGTATTCCGTTCGTTGCAGGCGCCGGCGAGTTGAGTATCGTGTTGGGGGCTATGGTTGGTGCCATGCTGGGTTTTTTATGGTTCAACTGTTACCCCGCGCAAGTCTTTATGGGCGACACCGGTTCGTTGCCGATCGGCGCGTTGCTGGCGCTGGCGGCCCTGGTGACCCGTCAGGAGTTGCTGTTGTTGATTGTCGGCGGAATTTTCGTCGTCGAAACCATCAGCGTCATTTTACAGGTGGCGTGGTTTCGGCTGACCGGAAGCCGACTGATCGCCTGCAGCCCGCTGCACAATCATTTTTTGTTCAAAGGACAGCACGAGTTGAAGATTGTCGTCCGGTTTTGGATCGGTTCGGCCCTGCTGGCCATCGTGGCCATTGCCAGTCTAAAGATCCGGTAAGCGGAATGCGGCCGGCAATCGGGATTCAGCCGGTCAAACTACGGAATGTATCGAGTCGACACATGTGACGGCTGATCGCCGCAAGCTGTCCAAAGCGTATTGTAGGAAGCGTTAGGGAGAGAGGGATTTGGTAAGCCGGTTCGGCTGATTTCGATCAGTCGAACCGGCTTCCACCCTTTGGGGAGGACGCCTGAAAACCAATTGATGGACCAGAACCGAGGTTTGTTCATTACGCTGGCTTCTGTTCTGCTGGCGGTCGGAATCCTGATGGTCCACAGCGCCAGCATTACGTCCTGGCCGACCGAGTTCGAGCAGGTTTATCTCTCGCGACATCTGACGTTTCTGCTTCTGGGGATCACGGCGGCAACGGTGTGCGCCTGTCTGCCCGCCCGATTTTGGTTTCAGGTCGGCCCCTACTTGTTTGTTCTGACCGTTGTGCTGCTGATCTTAGTCCTGGTTCCCGGAGTGGGAACACGTGTCAACGGCGCTCAACGCTGGTTGCGGTACGGACCGCTGTCACTGCAACCGTCGGAGCTGACGAAAATTGCCCTACCTTTGTTCTTGTGCCGGCTGATGGGGCGGCACCGCGAGCATTTGCACCACTGGTTTTCCGGAACGCTGCCGATCGTCTTTCCCGCCGTCGTGGTGCTGCCTCTGGTTTTGGTTCAGCCAGACCTGGGAACGTCGTTGTTCTTGGCGGGGGTCTACGCGATCACCCTGTTTGTGGGCGGTTGGCCGATTCGCAACTTCATCGTCGCGGCCGCCGCGGCGATTCCGGTAATCCTTGCCGCAGTCACCTTGAAACCGTACCAAATGAGCCGTCTCAGTGGATTCCTGGCGAGCTGGTCGGATTGGACCGCAGCGCCCTACCAACTTAAACAGTCGCTGATCTCGTTCGGCGCCGGTGGTTTGTGGGGGGTTGGCCTGGGAAAGGGCTGGCAGAAGTTGAGCTTTCTGCCGGAAGCGAACACCGATTTCGTATTCGCCGTCGTCGGCGAAGAGTTGGGCCTGGTCGGTACACTGGGGCTGGTCGTACTTTGGGCCGGTTTGTTTTTCACCGGTCTCAGACTGCTGCGGCAGCTCGATAGGCTTAGCTTTGCGTACCTAGCCGGTTTTACTTTGTTAACACAACTCGTCCTGCAAGCCGTTTTGAACATGGCCGTCGTGACCGCTTTGGTCCCACCGAAAGGGATTCCGCATCCCCTGATCAGTTACGGAGGCAGCAATCTCTGCGTCAGCCTGGTATCGCTGGGAATCGTGATCAGCCTGTCCCGAGCGGACACGGCCGGCGACGGAATCATCGCGAAGTGATTCATCCCCCCCTGCCCTGCCCTGAGTATCGAAAACCACTCAGGTCAATCGTGCCGGCCGACAGCACGTCTGACCGAGATGTCGTCGCGGCTGGTCCATCACGGTGGCATGATTGACGTCGATTCCCAGGTTACGGTACAGCGTGCTGAAGACTTCCTGACAATGGCCCGGCCGTTCCATGGGGACCTCGCCGAGACGGTTCGTGCGGCCGATGGCTTGTCCGGTCCACATTCCGCCGACCGCCAACAGTGCGCACGAGACGGAGGGCTAATGATCGCGGCCGGCATTTTTGTTGATTTTCGGTGTGCGGCCGAACTCACCCCAAACAATGACCGTCACGTCGTCGAGCAGGCCTTGTTTGTGCAGATCGTTCACCAGGGCCGACACGCCCAGATCGACGTATGGCATGTTGTTGCGCATCCGCTTGAAGTTGTTACTGTGCGAATCCCATGTGCTGAAAGTTAGCGTCACGCAGCGCACACCCGATTGAATTAAGCGCCTGGCGACCAGAAATTGCTCGGAATGCCACTCGGCTAGGTGGGTCCCGCTCTTTAAGATCGGCAGGCCGCGACCGTAACCATGTGAGTGTCTTCTTCCACTCACTCTGGTACGCAAATTGCCCGCCATTCATCTAGTAATTTATGGTTTTGAAACTGGCTCTACGATATGATGTCGAATTAGCCTTTAATGAGACAAAGCCTAGCCCATTTTTAATGAAAGCCACTGAAAAATGGACAGGAAAATCACCAAGAACATCAACAATTATTCGAAACAGAGGGGAAGATGGAGTGAAGGAGAGAAGGATGTATAGTTTTCTCCCTCTCTCCTGCCCTCACTTCCACAACCGTTACCCTCACTTCCACAACCGTCGATTGGAGTAGATTCAGAAATGTTGTGGCTGTCGAATGTTCGGGCGCGGCAATGAAATATTGGCCCTTCAGCCTGTTATTGATTGTCTCAATGCTGTGGCTGTCGTGGATTGTAATGATGGTTGTCCATGAGTTCGGCCACATTTTGCACGCTTGGTCGAGCGGCGGACGAATTGTGAAGGTCGTGCTGCATCCGCTGGCCATTTCGTGGACCCACGTTGAGCCCAACACGCAATTTGTCGTCTGGGGCGGATCGATTTGGGGCTGCGTCTTGCCGCTTGCCGCTTGGGTGATCGCAGCCCGACTGCAGTCCTCGATTGAGTACCTGCTGCGGTTTTTTACCGGTTTTTGCCTGATCGCCAACGGGATGTACCTCGGAGTCGGATTTTGGGAACCGGTTGGTGACGCCGTCGAGCTGCTCAACCACGGTACACCGGGCTGGGTGCTGCTTCTGTTCGGGGCAATGACCGTCCCGGCTGGTTTGCGACTTTGGCACCGGCTCGGACCGCGGTTTGGCCTCGGGGGCAGCAGCGACGACGTCGATTCCCGGCACGCCATCGGCGTGCTTCTAGTGTTGGTGGTCGTCGTGTTGCTGGAGATCACACTGTCCGCCTGATCCCCAACAGGATTGCCACAGCTTGGTGAGGTTTATCCGCATGACTCAGCAACTACGAAGTGACTGATTGGAGGGATTTGGCCCACCGCGATAGCAATCTGCTGAGCCCATCGATTTGCACCAATCCGCAACCATCTTTTCTGGAGAGGGCCAGACCCCTGACCGATACTCCAGAATGAAAAACTTGCTGCACCCGGCTACATTGTCTGCGTATCTTGTTTATTTTAAGTGATTCCGCTAGTCTATTTCGCAGATGGGTTCTGTGTTGATACGCTGCCGCAGACAGCCGGGCGGTTCGTTGAAACACAAAAAGGCGATTGCCATTGAACAGGAGATGTGATTGTGCTCCGGATTTTGGGACCTGCCGCTCGAATGTGTGATGGAATCGACCGACGCGAACTGCTGCGGGCCGGTGCGCTATCAATGTCCGGCGTCTCGCTGCCGATGCTCCTCGACCAGCAGCGGGCCGCAGCCGACACGGCAAAGCCGGCATCGCCGAGTTTCGGAAAGGCCAAGAACTGCATCGTGCTGTTTCTGTCCGGCGGACCGGCCCAACTGGACACTTTCGACCCGAAACCGGAGACGCCCGCCGAAATTCGCGGCGAGTTCGGCACGATTCAGACCGCACTGCCGGGCGTAACGGTTTCCGATCAGCTACCTTTCACGGCCAAGCTACTGGACCGGGCGGCTGTGATTCGCTCGATGACGCATCCATCACCGGGACACGCCCCGGGCGGATATGTCATGTTCACCGGTTATGTGTACGATGGCAGCGGGGCGCAGGCCAACTTCATGAACCGTAACGATCATCCGCACGTGGGGGCCTCGCTGGCCAAGGTCAGTCCCGGTCCCGGACCGATGGTCCCCTTCGTGCTGGTTCCGCGCCGGCTCGATGCCGGCAGCGGTCGGCGGGCTGGTCAGTGGGGAGGCCGGCTCGGCGGTAAATTCGACCCGCTGCAGACTGGTGGTAACCCCAACGACGACGACTTCAAACTCAAGCACCTACCTTTGCTGGCCAACCGCCCCACAACCGTGTTGCGCCGCCGGAAGAAGCTGCTCGATCAGGTCAACCGACAGGTTGGCTACCTGGAGAAAACAGCGCTGGCTCGATCGCTGGCACAGAACCAGGAAAAGGCGATTGACGTGATGGCTTCCAAGGCCGTTCGCCGTGCCGTGGACCTCTCGTCCGAAGATCCGCATGTGCGGGAGAAATACGGCCGAAATCTGTTCGGCCAGTCGGTGTTGCTCGCTCGTCGTCTGATTCAAGCGGGAACACGGGTGGTGCAAGTGAGCTGGCTTCGTAAACAGGGCAACGTAGGATCTGCTTGGGATACTCACCGCCTGAATTTCAAAGCGCTGCGCGAAGATCTCATTCCCCCATTCGACCTCGCCCTGCACGCTCTGGTGAACGACCTCGAAGAACAGGGCACGCTGGACGAAACGTTGATCGTCGTCGCCGGTGAATTCGGCCGTACGCCGCGGATTACGCTCAAAACCGTCGGCCGCGAACACTGGTCCAATTGCTTTTCGGTGATGCTGCTAGGTGGAGGAATCCGTGGAGGACAGGTCTACGGCTCATCAGACCGCATCGGTGGTTATCCCGCCTCCGACCCGGTCAGCCCGGCCGACCTGACGGCCACCATGTATCACTGCCTCGGCATGGATCCGCACACCGAAATTCACGATCAGAACGACCGCCCCATGCGACTCTCTGAAGGCGAGCCGATTGCGGATTTGATCTAAACGTCCAGCAAGAGTTTTGAGCGCGACACAGCCGGGACAACGTTATCTCTCACGCTCCGGCGCCTCTCGAAAAGAGAGTGAGGGCGATCTCGCACAGATGCCTGCGCACGCCGGTTTCTTCAGACGTGGGGGTGGCGAAGACACGATCTTCTCAGAGGTGCTTCTACAGGTCCTCGAGTTTCGTGACACCGTCCGTGGCCAGATCGGTCGAATTGACCTTGATGCGGCCGGTTTTGGAACTGTAAATCCAGCCGGTCGCGTCATCAGCGGCGGGCAGCGTATCAATATTCACCACCTTGACGTCATTTTTTCCGCTGAACGGACTGGTGGAAAACTGTCCGATGAAGTACGGGCCGAACGGCTTCGTGTCAATTGGGCCGGTTGTTCCGTCCGCGTCGCTGGAAAGTAGCATTGCGTCGAGAAACTTCGTCTCGTCGGTGGTTCCCTGGGCTGGATAGGTGCTGTTGTGCTGAAACTTGTACAGCTCAAATTGGCTGCGCAGAGTCTGCAGATCCTGAACCAACGCCGATTCTTTGGCATTTTCACTGGTCGAGGTGAATTGCGGCAACACGGTGGCTGCCAAAATTCCCAGGATGACCACCACGATCAACACTTCAACCAGCGTAAATCCGCGGCGTGGTTTTCGTTGCGTGTCACGAGGGTGTATGGGTCCAAATCTTTGGCCTTTGTCGGCTTCAGTCAGTCTGCCGAGCAGAAAAACATGCCGCCAAGCAACTCGGTTGTGCCTGGGGAATGTTATTTCCCATGAGAGAGTACGTTGCCAAATTGCCCTGTCAAATTGTCCCTGTGAGTTTTGTTGCGGGATTCGGGCCGGTTGCACCAATTCGGGGAATTCTCAACTTAGTGCCGTCAACTCCCATTGAAGGTTGAAGTCTCTGGCTTGGGCATTATAATCCACATGTGCGGTGGAGTAGCCCGAACAAGTCGTACCGGGCGACATCGCACAGACACTTTTTTAGGAATCTGACTGAAATGGCAGAAGGCACGATCAAGCGGCTGACGGACAAGGGCTTCGGATTTATTGACACTGGGGGCGAGAAGGACATGTTTTTCCACATGTCGAACCTCGAAGGGGTGAGCTACGAAGAGCTCCACGAAGGGCAACGGGTGACGTTCACAGAAGGACATGGACCGAAAGGGCCAAGAGCCGAAAACGTCAGGCCGGCCTAATCGCTGAGACAATTCAGTAGACAACGAAGCCGGCGTCTTGCCGGCTTCGTGCATGTTGGGGCCGAGTTGTGGAGGCTGACGGCAAGGTTGGTGCCGACCCGGAAATTTAGGCATTCCTCAACGAGGTGGCCCCACATGCGATGTCGTCCGAAAACCGGACTACGGCGGTGAGTCGCTGGGCTCACCCTGTCCGGTAGACGACTGCTTTGCCGGAATGCTCTGCGGCGAGCTTGGTCGATTCGGTGCGATCGGTGCTCAGGTCGCCGAGTACCACGGTTTTTTTGCGCCCGTATCGACAAAGTTTTTCCAGGTAAATCGATGGTGGCTGGTGGAGCATGGCCATCGTCGCCAACCCTGATCTCAGCAGCCCTACCTACCATCCCGATCATTCGTCGATTTCAGGCCAGGGGTGACTCTGCGGATCCAGCAAGCGGCTAGGGGCGAAATAGGCTTCGGGGTAATCGTCCGGCTCGTCGGTGATACCCAGAATGCGGTTGACGATGCAGCGGCCGGCATTCAAGGAGACACCACTACCGGAACCACACATGCCGGCAATGACGTACCGGCGTTTGCCGTCCATCAATCCCACGATCGGATATTCGTCGGGTGTGTATCCAACCGTGCCGCTCCATTCGTTCGTCATGTGAAGCCGATAGGGACCGAAACAGCGTTTCATTTCGGCGGCGACGAACTTGGTGAGAAACTGCGAGGGCCGGTTGCGGCCGGCTTGATGGTCGGGAAGGCGGGACCCGCCCGAGCCGAACAGAACCCGCTGAGTGTATCGTCCGGCGAAAAACCAAGAGCCGCTGATCCCGATGTGTGGTTTCATGGCCGCCGGTCCGCCCTCGCCGCTGGCCGCCTGCTCCTGCATCGGAAGAATGGCGTTGTGAAATTGGCACTGCAAATTCGGCGTGTACGATTCGGTCGCATAAACCACGTGCCGGGCCCGAATCGGGCCGCGCTCAGTATGGACGACGTAATGTTGGCCGTCGTCTTCAACCCGAGTGACTCGTGTGCGGGTGAACAGATCGACGTTCGCTGTCGCCAATGCGCGGCGAAACAGGCACCAAACCCACTTAGCCGGATGCCACGATGCAGCCGCCAGCGAAAAGCCGGCGTTGTGCCGAACTTGCATACCGGATTTCTCCAGCACCTCATCGGGTGAGATGCTGACCCAGTCGGTGCAGCCCGACTCGGCCGCCATCGTCACCGATTCAGACAACGTCTGTTGTTCCGAGCCGCCGCGAGCCTGGACCCACCCGGCGCGGACGTAATCGCAGTCGAAGCCCTCCGACTTAATTGTTTGCTCAATCAGGTCGGCGTTGCGGTAGGCGGCCCGGCAGTAGTGAAGGGCGAACTGATGGGCCAGCTGGTGGCGCTGCTCGTCGCTGAGATCAGTGCGCAGCCCCGTCAAGTTCTTGAGGACGGTGTCACGCACCATCTTGAAGTACCGGCCCATCACGACCAGTCCTTCGTTGCGGCCGGAACTGCCGCTGGCCGGGTCGTCCATCTCCAGCACAACCATGCGCCGATCCAACGAGGCCTTTTTCGACCAGTGATACGCCAGCGCTCCGCCGGTAAAGCCGGCACCGATGACTACGGTGTCCGCGTCGGCAGGGAGCGCGCTGCCCGGAGTGCTGTTCCACGGATGATTGGCCAGCGGGTTCTCGTCGAGCAGCCACATCGGTGTTTTTGAAACGTTTGCGGCAATGCTCAGGTCCTGCATCACGTCGGGGATGACGACAAACATTTGGTAAAGTGCCCACCCCATGAATCGGCACCACTTGACCGCAAACGGTTGGCCGGCATAACGGATGCTGGCGTACTGGCCGGCGGCCTGAAAGTCGGGCCGGCGCAGGTCGACCAGCAGCCCGGCCGCAATCCGCAATCGTCTCCACAACGAGACTCGCGACCGGTCAGCCTGGCTGCTTGCATCAGGAAGGCTTGCAGCTTCACGAGCCATCGACGACTCCAGAAAAATGCCGATCAAGGCACAGTCGCAGATTCAGCCCGCAACGCTCGCAAGGGCACCCACCTTCGAATAGATGGGCACGCGCCGCAGGCCGGTCACGAGTCTGGGCAGAAGACAGAACTCCCCGGTCACTTCGCTTTGGAGATGCCCAGCTCTTGCAGCTTTTTGGCCACATCGGCGCCGTGCGTTCTTGTTTTGACCTTTTTGTCGATGTACAGGACCTTCCCGTCCTTGCCGATGTAAAATGTCCATCGGAAGGGAAGCTTTCGTTTCTGGGTGACCACGCCATAAGCTGCGGCAGTTTTTTTGCCGGGATCGCTGAGAATCGGATAATCGAGATCCAGCGACTTCGCGAAGTCGCTGTTCAACTTCGGCGTGTCGCAACTGGCGGTAAAAAAGGCGACGTCGAAACCCCGCAGGGCTTTGCCGTTCTCACGGAACGACTTGCATTCCAGCGTTCAGCCACCCGTAAAGGCTTTGGGGAACCAGGCGATGACGACCGCCTGCTTCCTCTTGAAACTCGATAGTTTGTACGTTTTTCCGTCACTGCCCTTGAGCTGAAAATCGGGAGCGGAATCACCGACCTTCAGGTCCGCCGCTTGAACCGGACCGCCGACCGCCAGCGCCAAGCCCAGACACAGACCGAACGTTGCCAACTTTCTCATCTCTCTCGGTTCTCCTCGTTACAGGTTGAGTCTTTGTTCGTGCCAATCATCGTTTGTTTTAGTCAACGAACACCGATCACCACCGTATCAGAGTCGCAGAGGCTTTTCCACCAG
The DNA here is from genome assembly GCA_963582395.1 of Planctomycetota bacterium. GTDB lineage: Bacteria > Planctomycetota > Planctomycetia > Planctomycetales > Planctomycetaceae > CAUZTK01. The sequence continues at coordinate 10,898 of CAUZTK010000073.1, forward strand.
CACCGTCGCCGGGACCGAGCGAGGGGGTCTGGCCCCTTAGCAGAGCGGGCCAGAGCCCCTCCCAATCGGCAGTTTGGTCGCGGCGGGTTATCAGGCCGGCGATCTCTTCTTGTCGACCAGCAACGCGACAGATGTTAGTCTCTGTGCAAAGTCGGGACTTGTCTGCCGCGTTGTTCTGTTGCGGAATCACTGATTTCTCGTTGGATATTCGATTAGGAGCCGAAAGATGCTGTGTCGATGTTGTTTGACCGCCGGGTTGTTGTTTTTTGTACTGGGCACCGTGGCTCAGGCCGGAAACTGGCCGGCGTTCCGCGGACCGGCGGGCAACGGGATCTCGCCGGAAAAAAACTTGCCGATCACCTGGAGTCCCCAACAAAATGTCCTCTGGCGGGTTGAGTTGCCCGGTCCTGGCAACAGCAGCCCCATCGTTTCCAACGGCCGGGTCTTCGTGACCTGCGCGACGGACAAGGGCCAACAGCGAATGCTGTACTGCTTCGACCGCCAGGAGGGTCGGGAACTCTGGAAACGGACGGTCGAATACGACGTCGTCGAAAAAACGCACCAGACGAATCCGTACTGCGGTTCGACCCCCGCTGTCAGCGGCGAGAGGATTGTCGTTTGGCACGGCTCGGCCGGACTTTTTTGCTACGACCTGAACGGCAAACAGCTCTGGGACCGCCAGTTAGGCAAGGTGGGGCATATTTGGGGTTATGGCTCATCGCCGGTCATCTACGGAAATGCGGTGTTTCTGAATTTCGGTCCCGGCGTGGAGAGCTTCATGACGGCCCTGAATCTCAGAACGGGTGAAACACTCTGGAAGATGCCGGAGCCGGGCGGTGCGAATGACCGATCCGGCCGAATAGTCGGCTCGTGGAGCACGCCGATCATTGCCAAAGTGGACGGTCACGATCAGCTCATCTGCAGCATGCCGACTCGGGTGGTGGCTTACGATCCGGCTGACGGCAACATCATCTGGAGTTGCGACGGCCTGACCAGCCAGCGGGGCGACCTGGTTTACACATCGCCACTGATTTCCGGTGAGCTCTGTGTGGCGTTGGGCGGTTACCAGGGACCGGCCCTCTGTTTTCGGCTCGGCGGATCGGGCAACGTGACCGAGAACAATCGGCTGTGGCGGAACGTACAGAAACAACCGCAGCGGATTGGTTCGGGAGTGATCATCGGCCGCCATATCTTCACGGTCAATGCCGGTCCCGGCACCGCGGAATGCATTGAGCTGGAGACCGGCAAACAACTCTGGCAGGCCCGACTGCCGGGCAACAATAGTTGGGGATCGCTCATCTTCGCCGACGGACGACTATATGTCACCGGACAGGATGGGACCACCAGTGTTTTTCTGCCGAACCCGGAGAGATTTGACTCCGTGGCCACCAACCAGCTTGGTGAGCCAAGCAACTCGACACCCGCCTTCTCCGACAGTCAGATCTTCATCCGCACACACAGCGCAGTGTATTGCATCGGCGAGCGAGCGGCCCGATAAGGCGCGAACGAAATAACAGGGTTTGAAGGCCTCCGATGTATTCACCGGGGGCTAATCGAGCCCCTGCAAAATGCCGAACAGTTCGTGGATCCGCTGCAGAGGGACGCCGTCGGGCCGCTCTTTGAGCAGCCACTGCGTGTCTTCGATCGCTTCGTCGATTCGCTGGGTTTGAAATCGCAGCACGGCCCTCAGCCAGCGGTCTTCACCGGAGTCGGGGTTCAAGGCCAGCACCGTCTCGACGTACCGCAACATCGCCTCGGTGTCGCGGGAGTCACCGGCGACGCCCATGAGATTCCGCAGCATGCGAGTTACGATCGCCCGATTGGTTTGTGCGACGAGATACTGCTGGTCAAACGGCCCCGGAATCCGCGACTTGACCTGTGCGACGGCCTGCTTGTGTGTCCATACACGTCCCCGGTCGAACGGATCGATGAGCCGTGTCTCACCGTCCTTCGGTTCGAAGCGAACGATGAAATGGCCCGGCAGACCGACGCCGACTACTTTCAGACCAATTCGCCGAGCCAGCTCCATGTACAATACCGACAGCGTGATCGGCAAAGCCTCGCGATCATCGATGACTTCGTTCAGATAGCTGTTCGAGCGGTGGTAGTAGTTCGTGCGGCTGCCGTGAAAACCGAGTTCCTCAAACAGGTACTTATCCAGCGCTGCCAGCCGTCTGTTTTCGTCGGCATCCTGTCCCAGGCTCTCCTTGAGTTCACCCACCATGCGGTCCACCTCCGCCAAATAGCCTTCGACGTCAACCTCGTCGTTGTCGATCCGGGCGATCAGCAAGGATGCGTGCAGCAGGTCGATCTCTCGCTCGTTCTCTTTTTTGTCGAAAAGCTTGACCAACTGCATTCGTGTTTTTTCTTCGTGGACCGCCGCCGCCAACTGACGCAGTCGCTCTGCTTGTTGCTCCAGCCGTTTCGCCCGCTGGCGGAGCACGGTCACAGCCATGGCAGCATCGGCCAGCAGTTTGTCGAGCAGTTCGGCTTTCGGCGGACGGGCTGGTGAGATGTCGGCGACGAGTTTCGCGATCTTCTCGAGCGCTTCAGGCGAGGGGCGCAATGACGCTATGTTCTTGGCCACTTGGAAACCCTTGAACTCCGCCTCGGTGTGACGGAACTTCGCCAGTCCAATTTTCCCCTCGGCATAGCGGGAATCATTCGACTCGATGACCAGCTCGTCGTTCACGAAACACTGAATTTTGTCCTGCTGAATGCGGACTTTCAGCCGGTTCCAGTCTCCGGGTCGATAATGCGGGCTGCGGACTTCCCGTAGCACCTGCCATTGGAAGACGTCGGGTCCGTCGAAGCGGCTCAGCCGCAGCCGGCCG
>CAUZTK010000074.1:0-13655 GCA_963582395.1 Planctomycetota bacterium
GACGACGCTGACGCTGAGCCTGCAACATGCCGCCGAACACCTGCTCGGATGCCAAGAAGACCCGCAAGCAGAAACACCAGACTGGAAACCACTTACGATCGAACAACGATGCGCTGTATAACTTGGAACTACTGAGGTTCCATGGCCGGTGGCCCAACCGCCCGAATCGGCACGAACGAGCCCTGCACGGCGGCACAACCGGTGCAACCAAATAAATCCGAAAAAGTCCACCAGCGCGTTGCGATGTGAATTCTTGACGGTAGAATCGGTCAATTGAAACAGCATGTGCGTAAAGGTCAACGTTTCGCAATCACTTATGAAGGGGAGAGCGAAGTTCATGCGAGACCGCGAAGATCAAACCCGAAGTGGGCCGGGCTTCAGCCGCCGCGACTTCCTGAAAGGTTCGGGCGCCACCGTCGCCGCGACGGCCATCGCCACGACCGCTCAGGAAATCACGGCAGAAGAAGCGACGAAGTCCAACGTCGTCTCGGTCAAAGCCACCGAGATTACGCTGAACGTCAACGGTAAGAACCACAAACTGAAACTCGAGCCGCGCGTGATTTTGCTCGACGTGCTCCGCAACGATCTGAACCTAACCGGCTGCAAAGACGTGGACGACAACACCGCCAGCGGTGCCGACACCGTCATCATCGACGGCAAGCCGGTACTGGCCAGCAGTCGTCTGGCCATCCAGTGTCAGGGTCAGAAGATTCAAACCGTCGAATCGTTGCGCAACGGCGACAACATCGACGAAGTGATCGCCGGCTTCGTCAAGCATGACGCCATGCAGTGCGGCTTTTGCACGCCCGGCTTTGTGATGGCAACCCGTGCATTCCTCAACAGAAACTCCAAAGCCACGCTCGAAGAGATTCGTAAGGGACTGGGCGGCAACATCTGCCGTTGCGGCACCTACGACGGCATCACGCACTGTGCCCTTGAGATTGCCAAGAACGGAGGTGCCTGATTATGGCAGAACACAAACGAACAATCGCCTGGAAGCCACGCGAGACCAACACGCTGATGGGCGAAAGGGTTCCCCGCATCGACGGCGTCGAGAAGGCGTCGGGATCGGCGAAATACGCGGCCGACATCAATCCCGCAGGCACCCTGTACGCCCGGCTTTTAACCTGCAAGCACGGTCACGCCAAAATCGTGCGGCTGAACGTCGAGCCGGCCAAAAAGGTCAAGGGTGTGCATGCCGTTCACATCTTCAAGGACGTGGGTGGCGAGTGTCGCTGGGACGGCGAGTTGGTCGCGGCTGTTGCCGCCGAACGTCCCGAATTGGCCGAAGACGGCGTTCGTGCCATCGAGATCGAATACGAGGTGCTGGAGCATTTCGTCGATGAGGAAGACCTGGATGGTGGTCAGGCCGCCAAACGGGCTAAATCACTCGGCGAAAACGCCAAGGGTGACGTGGCCGCCGCGCTGAAAAATGCCAAGGCGGTCCACAAGGGTTACTACGGCATTCACACCATTACTCACATGTGCATGGAGCCGCACGGCTCGCACTGCGAATGGAAGGGTAACGATGTCCTGGACGTTCATCTTTCGACGCAGAACGTCTCCGGCACCGGCGGACAGTTCGCCGGCCCGCTCGGTCTGGACGCGGCCAATGTGACGATCCTTTGCGACTACGTCGGCGGCGGCTTCGGTTCGAAGTTCGCAGCGGACGTGTGGGGCTTGGCCGCGGCCACCATGGCCAAAGAGGCGGGCCGCCCGGTGCGGCTGATGCTCGACCGGGCCACCGAGATGAAGATTGCTGGCAACCGGCCATCCGGTTTCGGCGAAGTCACGATTGCCGCCGATGCCGACGGCAACATCACCGCCTGGGACAGCCATCACTGGGGAACCAACGGGACGGGTGGTTCGACGATTAGTCTGAACCAAATGCCCTACGTCTTCGACTTCGACAACCGCAATCGAAAGGCGACCGGCTTGTCGACCAACACCGGTCCGCAGCGTGCCTGGCGTGCTCCGAACCATCCCCAGTTGTGCGCCATTACCGATACCGCCATCGACGACATAGCCGCCAAGCTCGGCATGAACAGCTACGACGTCTTCATGAAAAACCTCGACAAGACGCCCCGTGGGAACGTCTACACCGAAGAAATGAAGATCGGCGCCAATCTGATCAATTGGCAGCAGAAGTGGCATTTGCACGGCAAAGGCCCCTCCACAGGAGGCGTCAAGAGCGGCCTGGGAATGGCCCTGCATACTTGGGGCGGCCGCGCTCACGCCGCCACCTGCACCGTCAAGGTGCATCCGGATGGAACGGTCGAGTCGTTGGCCGGCAGCCAGGATCTGGGAACCGGAACACGGACCGCCATCGCCATCACCCTGGCCGAAACCTTCGGCCTGCCGATCGACGGCGTCAAGGTGCGGATCGGCTCGAGCAAGTATCCACGTTCGGGACCATCGGGCGGCTCGACAACGGTGGGCGGCGTCAGCGGTCCCAACCGCCGGGCGGCGCTCGAAGCGCTCTGGAAGATCTTCGACCTGGTCGGTGCTAAATATCGCTTAAATCCCAACGACCTGGAATCGTTGGGCGGCTCTATCTGGCACAACAACGAGCAGATTTGCACTTGGAAGCAGGCGTGCTCGTTGATCGGTCCGCTGCCGCTAGAAGTCCAGGGAGAGGGGGCGAAAAACGACGGGCTGACCAGCAGCGGCGTGGCCGGCGTGCAGATGGCCGACGTCTCGGTCGATACCGAAACCGGCATCGTCCGCATGAACAAGTTCGTCGCAGTACAAGACTGCGGAGCGATCATCAGCCTGAAAACCGCCGAGAGTCAAGTCTCCGGCGGGGTGATCATGTCCATCGCCTACGCCCTGAGCGAAGAGCGGATCATGGACAATAAAACCGGGCGGTTCATCAACGCCGATCTGGAAAACTACAAGCTACCCAGAATTGGCGACATCGGCGAAATCGTCGTCGAGATGTACCAGCCCGACAGCGAGTACGACCGCGGTGTGGTCGGCTTGGGCGAACCGCCGGTCATTTCCGGCGGGGCCGCCATTTCCAACGCCGTGGCAAACGCGATCGGCGTCCGAGTCCCCGTACTCCCCATGACACCGCAGCGCGTGCTTGAGGCGCTGAAAGGAGGTGCAGAATGAGACCCTTCGAATACGCCCATCCGCAGACCGAAGCCGAGGCCCTAGATCTGCTGAACGATCATCAGGCCCACACCGCTGTTCTGGCGGGCGGGACCGATCTGATCAGCTTGATGAAACTCGACTTGCTCGCTCCCGAGCGGGTCGTGGACGTCGGCCGTGTGGCCTCGATGAGAGGCGTCGCTCAAGTCGGTGACGGCGTGATGATCGGTGCTTTGACGACGCTCGAAGAGATGGCCGACAGCCCTCTGCTGGCCGGCTACCGCTCGCTTCAGAACGTCATCGACGGCGTGCGATCGATCCAGGTCCAATCGATGGGGACGGTGGGCGGTGATCTGTGCCACCTGCCCAATTGCTGGTACTTCCGCAACGGCTACGGACTGCTCGCTGTGGAAAACGGTGAGTCGCTGGTCGAGACCGGCGACAACCGCTACCACGCTATTCTGGGCAATCGCGGACCAGCCAAGTTCGTCAGCGCCTCTCGCTTTGCACCGGCCACGATCGCCTGGGGCGCAAAAGTCCGCGTAATCGGCCCTGCTTTCGATGACGAGGAAGTCCTCCCGCTGGAGTACTTCTTCATCACGCCGAAGACCGAGACGCAGGGCGTCACGGTCCTGAAGCCGGGACAGTTGATCTCACATCTCTGGCTGCCGGAGGCCGGCTCCACCCGTAGCGCCACCTACGAAGTACTGCAGATGGAAGGTTTGGACTGGCCCTTGGCCTCTGCCGCGACCTGTCTCGACGTCGAAGGCGGACGTGTCCGCGATGCCCGCATCGTGATGGGCCACGTGGCACCCGTGCCCTGGCTGAGCCAAGAAGCGGCCGCGGCCGTCATCGGCGGGCCGATCAACGAAGAAACGGCCGCACGTGCCGGCGAGGCTGCCGTTGCTTCGGCGACGCCGCTTTCGGGTAACGGCTATAAAGTCCAACTCGCAAAAACCGCCGTCAAACGGGCCCTGCTCCGAGCGGCCGGATTATCGGAAGGAGGTCTATAAAAACTATGGTCGAAGAACTGAAAATCATCCAGACTGGACAGCGCTGTAGGAGCCTTTTATCCAAAGGCTTGTACATCAATGCCGGGCTTCCGCCCGGCGAGCAGGCGGTCGGCGACGGTAACTTCTGGTGCGGAAAAACGCAAACTACTTATGGTCCCGACGACCAACTCTGCGACGGAGAAAACTGCACCAACGCGGCCCGTAGCTGCTACGAGGCGCCGTAACCAGCGGCGGTGGGTCGTCCAAAACACACACCTGCCAATTGACCGACCTAAGCCTCCGGCTGCCTTGGCATCGGCCCGGGGTGACATGACAGTTTGATCGGCTTGTCAAACCCGGCTTCTTGCTTGAAGCCGGGTTTTTACGTTCTCAGCGCCGCCGTGTGACTACTTGATCGATTCGATCATGCGGACGGTAGCGTCTTCGTCGTACGATTCTTCCTCGACCTGCAGCATCAGGAATCCCATTCCCTGGCGACCGGGAAATTTGCCGGTGATTTGACGGACCGCCTCGCCCGTATCGATGTCTTCACACTCCGCAAAGACGAACTTCACCGTTTGGCCGCGAATTTCGAACTCGCGTATCTCACTGCTGATGATGTCGACATACCGGCCGCCGTGGTCCTGCTGACGCAATATTATTTCCATCTTGGCCTGAGTCTGCTGCTGATCCGCGGTAGGAAAGTCCATCTCCGCCAAGATCAGCACGCTATCGTCGGTTTCAGCCGTGTAAATTGCCAGCTTCATCGACATGATGAGAAGATCCATCTCCATGGCATGCTGTGGTTCGAAACTCTCAGAGATATCGATGTCGACGATGTCTTCGGTCATAGCGCGGACGCCTTCCACCGTTTCGTCGAAGTCTATTTGAGAGAAGGCCCAAATGACCCCGCCGCAACACAGCGCAAAGAAACCGCCGGCCATGAACAGCATCACCAACAGCACTTTCGCGCCGGTGCTGCACCCCTGCTTTTGTGGAACTGGCGTTTCACCGTACAGCGATTCATCGAAGGATTCTTCATCGGCCTCATCGGGCCAGAAGTCGTTGGTCGACATGGCTCAGGTCCTCAACGTCAGGCGCAGAACGTTCGGCAGATTTCACAAACAGTGTAGAGACCAACTTCGCCGCAAGGAATGCAAAACGGAAGCTCCGGCAGAATTCTGGATGGCGTAGCCACGGCAGTCAACCGGCTGTGCAGATTTCGACGTCGGAGAAGTCGAGTCGGGAAGTCTCGGCTACGACATTCGATTCCGTGGCGAGAGCGAATTCAACGTGTTTTGCGGAGATGAGTTCTGCTCAGTGTTGGGCGGAGCGCTGTTCCTCACGGCGCTGCTTGCGTAACCGGCGGCGCTCACATTTGCTGAGCCCTTTCAGAGATTCTTGATCGACCGGCCCATCCGTTCGCATTTTCGGCACCGCTGATTGTTCTACGGCGTCGTTTGTTTCCGGCTGCTGCGTCTTGTCGTCTAATGTTTTTGGCTGCTGTGCCGTTTTCGTGTCTTCGGTTAACTCGGCTGTATGATTCGGCATGGTCCGCTTCGATACCGATACTGTTTTCGCGTTGGTTTGATTTCGGCCGGCCTGCTTGTGCTCGTTGTCGGTCGTCGGCGTCTCTTCCCGAACCAAACGCAGACGCGACGTCGGCCAACGGAACCGTGGCAACCGAAACTTCAAACGCATCGGTCGAATTTCCGGCGGCTCGGGCGTTTCGTAGACCACGTAACGGACATGCAGCAGCATGCTCATCCACAGGCAAAGACTGGCGAACATCGGTGAACCGGCTTGCACGAGTTCTTCCCGGATCCTCGGGATCGGCAGCCGAATCTCCAGGGCAGCCAGACCGGCAACCAGCCAGCCTCCCACGGCCAGCCAAAGCAACGCCGAACTCGAACGGCAACCGCACATCTCGCGGTTGAGAGTCCAGAAGACGGCGGCCGCACAAATCGCCGCCGGTAACAGCCAGCACAAAAGGGCTCTGTTCTCGATATCGCTCTTCCACAACCATGCAGCCGTTTCGCCCCAGGCAACATGCAGTCCGGTCGCGGAGACCAGCGCGGCGATCAAACCCACGCCGGCACACCAGGTCCAGTGTCGGTATCGGCCGGCGAAATCCTCCAGGCTGCGGGAGCGGGCCCACCAGATCAGCAGGGCTAACTGGGATGAAAGCAGCAAAAGTAGGCTGTTGAACTGCGCGGCGACACGGCCGGTTGACAGGTCGAACAGTCTCGCAAAACCGGGGCCCAGCGATCCATTTCCGGTGGCCACTTGGCTTCCGGCAGCGATAATGCCGATTCCCGCGAATAACCCCAGCATCCCAATGCCCCACAGTTTCCACAATTTGGGCGAAATCAGCTTGTGGATCGGGAAATGCGAGACGAACGGTGACGCTGTCGTTTTGGCCGAAACTCGAGTGCGTGCCGAGACCGTTGAACTCGGCACCACCCCGTCACTTTCGTTCTGTTCGCCGGCACTGGTTGCCAAACGCCGGCGGCGCCGCTCATCGAGATGTCGGGAACCTGCAAACCGGGTTGTCATCGGCGAAACCTGCTTCCGCGCGCGGAGCAGTCATCCAAAAATTGGCGTGATCCGGTCAGGCAACATCACTTCAAGTCCGAGGCAGCCAAAAAATCAGCGTCCGAGGCCTCTAGACGTATCTCGCTAAATCGGTCGTCAGCTGGCATAAACATTGTTGAAAAAAACACCTTTGGCAACAATTGCAATGATCCGGTCTGCGTCGGTGGAAGATTCTCCGCAGCAGCGATTCTTTGCACGGTTTCTTCAGTTTCCCACGAACACCGAATTTATGAAGCGATCCGATTGTGGCTCGGCATGCATTGGGCAGGCTGGCCGGATATACTCAGAAAGTAGATCCATTCTGCTTCGATTCCCCCTGCGAACAATACATCTTGCTTGCCGTCTGAAGTTCTTCGACCGGAGGAGACCGATAATGATTCGACTGCCGCTGGGACTGATTGTGCTCTTGACGGCTTTCGCTGAACCGCTTCAGGCCGCCGAGAAACAGAAAAATGTGCTGTTGTTTGTCGTCGACGACCAGGGATTTCAGGCCGGTTGCTACGGCAACCAGGTGATCAAGACCCCGGGCATCGACCGCTTGGCAGCCACAGGGACCCGTTTCAGCCGGGCTCACTGCACGACCGCCAGTTGCAGCGCCAGCCGTTCGGTGCTGATGACAGGTCTGTACAATCATACAACAGGGCATTACGGTCACGCGCACGGCTACAACCACTTCAGCACTTTCGAGACGGTCCAATCGCTGCCGGTCATTCTGAGCGAAGCCGGATATCGGACCTGCTCGATCGGAAAGTATCATCTCGCACCAGAATACGTCTATCACTTCGAGACCTACCGCAACCAAGGGATTCAGGGGAACCGCAACTCGGTGCGAATGGCCCAGAACGCCCGCCAGTGGATCAGCGAAAACGACGAGCGGCCCTTCTTTCTTTACTTCTGCAGCAGCGATCCGCACCGTGGCGGCGGTCCGGGAGGTTTCGCCAATCACAACGACAAGCCCGGCTTCTATCCCGGCGTAACAGAAATCCGCTATACACCCAGTGAAGTGATCGTTCCGCCCTGGTTACCCGACAAGCCTGAAGTTCGCCAGGAACTGGCCGAGTACTATCAGGCGATCTCTCGGCTCGATCAGGGAATGAGTCTGCTACTCGATGCCCTTCAGGAAACGGGGCATGCGGACGACACGCTGATTCTGTTCCTCAGCGACAACGGTCCACCGTTCCCCGGCGCAAAAACGTGTCTGTATCAACCCGGCATGAATCTGCCGTTGATCGTGCGGCGGCCCGATCAACGAAGAACGGGCATCACCTCCGACGCGCTGGTCACCTGGGCCGACATCACGCCGACCATTCTCGATTACTGCGGCGTCAAGCCGAATGACTCGCCGCCGATTCGTCCCACCGACAACAAAGGCAGCCGCATCACAGCAGGCCGCCAGCAGCCCTGGATGTTTCATGGCCGCTCGTTCTTGTCGGCCGTCGAGTGGGAACATGCTGCGGAGTTCAACGAACATTACGCCTCGCACACATTCCACGAGATCACCATGTACTATCCGATGCGGGTGATCATCAGCGGGCGGTACAAGTATATTTTCAACATCGCGCATCAGTTGCCGTACCCGTTTGCCTCGGACTTGTATGCCTCGCCGACCTGGCAGAGCGTGCTCCGCGACAACGACGAGTTTTTCGGCAAACGAACCGTCTACGCCTATCTGCACCGTCAGCGCCACGAGCTGTACGACTTGGTTGCCGATCCACATGAAATCAAGAACCTGGCTTTCGATTCCCAGCACCAGAAGAAGCTCGAAGAGCTACAGAGGAAGCTGAAAGCCTGGCAGAAAAAGACCAAGGACCCTTGGTTCTTGAAGTGGATGTACGAGTGAGGGACGAGACGTGAATCGAGGCCGAAAGGCCCATTACGGTAGCCGCGAAGAGAGAAGTCGCTGCAAAAGGTCCGCCGGCCTGGGATATTCCCGACTTCGACGATCCCCTACAATGAAATGAGCCGTCCGAGGTTTCTCGGGCTGGAAGAACGGAGCAGAAATGGAGCCGGAAGGCAAACAGGACGAACCACTTGAGATCACGGCATTTGTCCCGCGGCAGGTGGATTTGATCGATTCGAACGGCGTCCACAGGCTGTCGCTAGACTATGCGGGGACGCCGGCCGTGCGTCGTCGTCCCCGCAAGTGGCTGCCGATTTTTCTGTTCATTGCAACCTGTGCCAGCACTTGGTTGGCAGGAACGCAGGTGTCGCCGAATCTTCTCGCTGCTGAACTCACGACCTACATACTGAGCGGTTTCCGCTACGCAGTCCCGGTGATGCTGATTCTGCTGGCGCATGAGATGGGCCACTACCTTCAGACGCGGCGATACGGAGTGCCCGCCTCGCTGCCCTATTTTATCCCGATGCCGATCAGTCCGCTGGGAACGCTTGGAGCGGTGATTGTGCAAGGACGGGGTGTCGCCGATCGCAAGCAAATGTTCGACATCGCCATTTCCGGGCCGCTGGCGGGCTTGGTTCTGGCCCTGCCCATCGCATACTTTGGGATGCAAGAGACTGAAAAGGTCACCTTCCAGCCCGGCCAAGATACGTTAGTCTTTGGCGATCCCTTGATCGTCGAGTGGATGAAAACCCATTTCCATGGTCCGCTGGCTGAAAACGAGGACGTCCGGCTGACGCCTCTTTTGTTGGCTGGTTGGGTCGGCATTTTAGTCACGGCGTTGAACCTGATTCCGATCGGCCAGTTGGACGGCGGGCATATTCTGTACTGTATAATTGGCAGGCGGGCGCACCGCGTCGCCATTGGCTTGCTGCTGGCGTCGGTCGCCTGGATGTGGCAGACGGACAACTACGGCTACGTGCTGATCGTGATTCTGTTAATCCTGTTCGGTCCGCGTCACCCCCCGACCGCCGACGACACCGTTCCACTGGGACTTCCCCGGGTTATGCTCGGCTGGTTAACTCTGGCGTTTATTGTCGTCGGTTTCACGCCAGTGCCCATTTCAAAGGTGCAACCACCGCCGAGCCAACGGCCGAAACCACCCCTGGTCGAGCAGACGGCGGAGCACGCCAGCCCGCACTTCCAGCCGGTTGACCGGCAGCGCTGGCTTCGCGAGAAGACACAGCCAGTCAGCCCACCGAGCAGGTCTCAGTGCCGAGCGGAACTGCAAGCGATTCATCCATCCCAGCGGGACTTCATGAAGGCCAGCGCCTGCTCGGCCAGATATTCTTCCGAGGGGAACATCGGCCGCCAGATTTTCGTGGCAGCGGCCAAGTCGGGCAGGGCCAGCCCGAACGCTTCCACCGTCATCCAGCCCTCGTAGCCGGTCTCTTTGAGTGTGGCGAACGTGGTGTCCCAATCGACCTGCCCTTCCCCCGGCGTCGAGCGGTCGTTCTCTGAGATGTGCACGTGCACCGTCTGGTCGGCACAGGCGCGGATTGCCTCGGCGACGTCCTTCTCTTCAATATGGGCGTGAAATGTGTCGTACATCGTTTTTAAGTGCGGATGATTCAGCTCACGGACGAAGCGCGCTGCATCCTCGGCACAGTTCAGAAAATAACACTCGAAGCGGTTCAGATATTCGACCACCAATGTGACATCCGCCCCGGCGGCATAATCGGCCGCTTCGGCGAGCACATGCTGCCCCTGTTTCCATTCCTCGCCGGTGGGACCTTTGCCGCTGAACTCGCCCAGGGCCGAATGAAACGGGCCGCATAGGAGCGTGGCGCCCACCGCCGCGCATATGTCGATCGCCTGCTTGAGACGATTCAGGCCGGCCGCGCGAATCTCGGCTGAGTCGGAGATCGGGTTGGCATCGCCGGTGGAAACGGTGACGGCGGTTCGTTCCAGGCCGATCGCATCCAGCCGTTTACCGAGGGACGTAAACTTTTCGGCGTCCATGTCGAAGACCGGCAGCTCGACGCCGTCGTAGCCGAACTCCTTGAGTTGCTCCAGAATCGGGATGTGTGCTTCGGTGACGTCGGTGGTCCACAGCAGCAGGTTCATGCCGTACTTCATCGTGGTGATCCTTTCTGGTCGGTCGGCTGAAAGCAATCTGCTGAAAATCAGGCCGAGAAACGAGCCACGGGCAGCAAATCGTGCGTGCGACGGCCAATGATCGTCCGACCGGCGGCCATCACCTCCGCGAGATCCTCGGGAAGCTGTTTCAGTTTGATGCGGAACATGACTTGATTCAAGCGAAACAGCAATTGTTCCGGGTCGAGGTAGTCGTGCAGAAACCGTTCCCGGTGGAAGCGGGGAATCAGCCCCGCTAATTTCGACGTTGTGTGGCGAACCATAAGATTGACCGTCCGTTCGACTTTTTCGGCGTCGAGTTTGCCCAGGGCCTCGTAATAGTCGTCGAGTGCTTGCGGGTCCCGCTCGATCAGGACGCCGTCCAGAATGAGCTCGGTGCTGATGTGCCCCAGCAATCCGGGCCGAAATCCGTCTTCGGGACCGAGCACATCACGGATCAGACGGGACATTTCCGCGGTGATTTCGAAAAAGGCTCGTGTCTGATGAAACCAGCGGTCGTCGTCGAGATGCTGCAGGATGCCGGCGACAATCTCTGCCTGAACCGTCCCGTTCCCCTCGGCAAAGGGACGCACGTTCTTGTCCCTGAGACGGACGCGGCGATCGGCAACCGACAGCCAGTCGGGACAGGCCGTCCCCGCCAGGAAATAGGGGCGGTCGATAAACCGCATGCCGTGGGCAAAGTAATTCATCAATCACCACCGACCGGTTCAGGAAACACTCAGGAAATCATAGACATCCGCTCTTCGCTTTCGTATGAGTCGTCTTAGCGGGAGTCCAAAAAGTGGATTTATTCGAGTCGCTTGCCCATTAAGTGGATGAGGTCGATCTGCACGAAGGCATGATCGCTCTCGGGCGTTCGTTCGTAGGACTTGGCAAGGCGACGGGAGCGACCGAACACGACTCGCTTCAGGCTGGTCCCCAGAAGCCGAACGACATGCAGCGCCATCCGCCGGTGCAGGCCCCACTTTTCGATCCCCAGCGCGATGATAAACCCGCCCAGGAACAAAAAGATGCTTTTATCGATGTACGACTTGCTGACGATGTCGGCCGATTGAATCCCCAACAGTGAAAAGGCCACCAGCGGAATCAAACTCGTGGCCGCGATCGGAATCGCTTGTGTCAGCCACAAGGCGGCCATCAGCGCGGTGACCGCCGCCAACCGTTGCGCTGCTGCAGGTAAGTCATCCGGTCCCCGCTGCATCGGACCGGGCAGCAGAAGAATCAACACAAACAGCAGCAGCCCAACGACCTTTCCAGTCGTGCTCCACAAGCTGCCCATACTCTGGCTATTTCCGGACGTCATTGAGGATTCAGCCGACTGTCATGGATAAACAATCCGTGCACTTTTGGGATTTTAAAATTGGAATAATGTCTTGTTTTTCGGTGTTTTATCAGAAATTCAACCCGCTATCCCTGACAGTTGACACCCAACAGTACACCCGACAACTTGAATGGCCAAAGATGACACCCACGAGACACGACTCTCGCGGGTGCCTGACACCACCTGACACTTGAATGAGAGGTGATGCCGTGACCAAGTCTACCAAATCCCCGCAACGACGCAACAAGCCGCAGAAACCCTACGACGGCTTCCCGCTCTTCCCACACGCCACCGGTCGCTGGGCGAAAAAGATTCGCCAAAATCTACACTACTTCGGCAAGGTGGCCGACGACCCGGACGGCAAGCAGGCGCTCGAGAAGCTGAACCGTGAGTGGCCCTACCTGAAAGATGGTCGGACGCCGCCGGCAATAGACACCGAAGACGGCTGCACGCTGCGGGTTCTCTGCAACGCTTTCTTGACCAGCAAGAAAAACAAGCTGGACAGCGGCGAACTCTCGGCTCGGTCGTTTCGGGATTATTTCATCACCTGCGAGCGGCTGGTCGAACATCTCGGTCGAGACCGACGGGTTGATGACCTTCGCCCGGATGATTTCGAACGGATGCGGAAGGGGATGTCCAAGAGGTGCGGCGTGGTGACCTTAAAGAACGAGATCAATCGTTGCCGCGTGGTCTTCAAGTTCGCGAGCGACAATCGGCTGATTGACCGGGCAGTTCACTATGGGCAGAGCTTCAATAAGCCATCCGCGAAGATGCTTCGCGAGTCGCGAAACGAAGCTGGTCCTCGGCTGTTTGAGTCTGACGAACTGCACAGGATTCTCGGTACTGCCGATCCAATCATGCGGGCAATGGTGCTGATCGGCCTAAACTGTGGATTCGGGAACACCGACGTTTCCTTGCTTCCCCAGTAGGCTGTGGATCTTGAGAATGGCTGGGTTGACTTCCCCAGGGCCAAGACAGCGATCCGCCGTCGCGTCCCGCTGTGGCGGGAAACGGCCGCTGCTCTGCGGGCGGCGATTGCCATCCGGCCAGAGCCGAAAGATCGGGCGGATGCGGAATTGTGCTTTCTGACCGCTCGCGGCCTGCCGCTAGTGAGGACCAGTCCGGGGATGCGGGTCGCCGAACGGTATGTGACCACCAACATGGTCACGCGACAATTTTCATCGCTGCTGAAAACGATCGGCATCAACGGCCGCAAAGGGCTTGGTTTCTACGCACTGCGACACGTTTTCGAGACCGTGGCCGGCGAGTCCTGCGAGCAAGTGGCCGTCAACGCCATTATGGGGCACGTGGATTCGAGTATGGCCGCGACCTACCGCGAACGGATCAGCGATGAGCGGTTGCGGGCTGTGACGAATACTGTTCACGCTTGGCTGTTCAGAAGCTAAAATACTTCTTACCCGAAGTCGCATCGAGGCGGCACTGTCACACGACAACCTGAACACACGAAAACGACGTACTCGGCCGAAGGTGGTGTGACAGCCGCCAGGGCAGGCTGGGTCGTCGTTTTTTTGTGGATGGGCTCATGGCACAGGAAGAACTGAACCACTATGGCAAAACGCCTGAAGCGGTGGACCTGCACTGGTTTCGAGGGTGGGGCGAACGGCTGTCGGCATGGATTCGACGACCAAACTTCGAACCA
>CAUZTK010000075.1:0-13649 GCA_963582395.1 Planctomycetota bacterium
CCGAACAATCGCACAGAGGCGGCCACCACCCAATAACTCAATGGCGGCTTTCGCAGACGAGGCAGCCCCCCGGATCGCGGGACGATCCAGTCCCCCGTTTCGAGCATTTCGCGCGCCGGAACGACCTGATACGTTTCGTGACCGCCCAACGTCCGGAAATCGCCCAGTTTGTAAAACAGCACGACCACGGCGACAAGGACCAATCCGGCAACCATCAGCCATAATCGCCGTCCAGACGGTTCGCGATTGACACCGACCGGTTCGATCGAACTGCCCCGCCGCCGGTCTGAACCGGTGAGTGACGGCTTTCCTCCGCGAACGTGGTGCGATGGCACTGCTGGAGGAAGCGTCTCTTCCATCGCCCAGTTCCTTCGATCCTGCGTGGCACTGTCAGCGAATCATGCCGCCCGTTTTCGCGGAAGATCACTGACGGGACGCTCTCTCGACTCGTCGAGATTGACCGTGCAGCGGATGGCGTATGGTTGACGGCCTTCGCTGCCGTAATAGATGCGCGCCCCCAGCTCGCCCAGCATTCCCAGCACCAGAAATTGAACGCCGAGCATCGTCGAAAAGACTGACAGCAATAACAGCGGATTGCCGGTCATGTCAGCCTGCTCGAAGAGCTTCATGGCCACCGTGGCCATGCCAGCCAATCCGCCGACGCCGAGGCACATCAGGCCGATGGCGCCGAATAGCTTCATCGGGCTGGCCAGATAGCGGATCAGATATTTGACCGTAATCAGATCGAGCACCACGCGGACAACGCGAGAAATGCCATACTTCGACGTCCCAAACCGGCGCGGATGATGTTTGGTGACAACTTCTACACAGCGGGCGCCGCGCCAATGGGCCAGAATGGGAATAAAGCGGTGCATTTCGCCGTACAGCGGAATCTCTTGCGCGACTTCGCGGCGAATGGCCTTCAGCGTGCAGCCGAGATCGTGGATCGGGAACCGTGTCACCCGGGAAATGAGCTGATTGGCCAGAATTGAAGGGACTCGTCGATGCAGAAACGCGTCCTTGCGCTTTTTCCGCCAGCCTTGGACGAGATCGTATCCTTCGTCGATCTTGGCCAGCATCATCGGGATATCGGTCGGATCGTTTTGTAGATCTGCGTCCATGGTCACGATGACGTCGCCCGTTGCCGCCCGAATTCCGGCACTCATGGCCGCCGTCTGTCCGAAGTTGCTACGAAATTCAACGATCTTGACCTGTGCATCCGCATCGGCCAACGCCCGCAGTTCGCGGTCAGAGCCGTCATTGGAACCGTCGTCTACGAACACAATTTCATAGTCACGTCCGAGTTTGGACAGTACCGCCTGCAGCGCATCGTACAGCAACCGAATATTTTCGACTTCGTTGAAAACGGGGATCACAACTGAGAGACTCATGTTCGGTGGATTCTGTTCGAGTTACCAACTGGCGGATGCGGAATGATGCGGTTTTCCCTAGACGAGAGACATCTTGGGGGGGGGGCCGTCACGGCACGGGGGGAGAAGTTTGTCAGAATCGACGCCTCTCGTCCAGATGGATTTGACATACGATTGAACCAGCGTTACAGCAAAGACTTATGAGCCACTCGCCGCAGTATGCCGTTCGGCTTCACGACGCGATTCGTCGCAGCGAGACACCCGCGCTGGTCGGCCTCGACCCGCGATTCGAGCAATTGCCAGACACGCTGGTTCGTGCGGCTCGATGCCGACAGCTCGATGAAGCCGCGACCGTGGCTTCCGCCTTTGAAGAGTTCTGCTGCCGGGTGATTGACGTCGTCTCCCCTCTGGTTCCTGCCGTCAAACCACAGGCAGCCTTCTTTGAGGAGTGGGGCCCCGACGGCTGCCGGTCGCTGGGCCATGTGATTCGCTATGCCCGCCGGGCCGGACTGCTGGTGATCTGCGACGCCAAACGGGGCGACATCGGTTCGACTGCCGAAGCTTACGCTCGCGGATATCTGGCCGGTTCCGATCCCGATGCCGCCATCTGGGGGGCCGATGCACTCACCGTGAACCCTTATCTCGGCCGCGATACACTCGAACCGTTCATCGACGTCGCCCGCCAGCGGGGAGCGGGGATTTACGTCCTCGTCCGCACGAGCAATCGGGGTGCTAGAACGTTCCAAGACATCCGCTCAGATTCGCAACCGCTTTACCGTTACGTCGCCCAAGTTGTGGATGAATTGGCCGTCGCAACGGCTGGCGGAGGTGACTTCGGACTGGTCGGTGCGGTTGTCGGTGCGACGTATCCGAAGGAACTGGCCGAACTGCGTAACGCGATGCCCCATGCGCCCCTGTTGGTTCCCGGCTACGGAAGTCAGGGTGGAACGGCCGCCGACGTGGCCGACGCCTTCACACCGCAGGGGCTGGGAGCGCTGGTCAACAGTTCCCGCGGAATCAATTTCGCATTCCGCCACAAGCCGTATGCCGATCGGTTTGCTCCAGACGAATGGGAACAGGCCGTCGAGGCCGCCACTCGGCGGATGATCGATGACCTGGCCGAGCAGACTCCCGCCGGCAACCTGAGAGCCGGCCCAGAATGCTCATCCAGGCTATTGTGAGGTCAGGAGTTCTCGATCGGTTTGGCGGCTCTGCGCCTCCGACGCCGTGAAATAAGACCGGTGAAAAAGAAGAGGGCTGCGCCGCCCGAGCAGCTACCAGCGAACCAATCGCCCCACTCGACGTACAAGCTGCGGCGGTCGTCGAGAGGCACAGCATCGACGATGACGGCGCCCAACTGTTTGTGCCAGCGGCCGGTCTTCGGGTCGCGCATCGAATGACGGCCCTTGTTGTCGCCGTCGATGAAATCGTCCGGCTCGACAACCACCCCGTCTCCGTCAATGACGGCCGAAATCCCCGTGTTCACGGCGCGGACCATTGGCGTGCGGCACTCAACGCAGCGGAACGACGCAGTGATCAGGTGTTGGTCGAGTTCGCTGGAACCGTGAAACCAGCCGTCGTTGGTGAGATTGACGAAACAGTCGATCGGCCGATTTCCGTTCTGTTTGTCTCGTGTCTGTTTCGCCATTCTGCGAACAAGGTGCGGAACCGTGTCTTCAAAACAGATGAGCGGCGCGTACCGCCAGCCGTTGTGGCGGAAGACGACTGCGCTCTTTCCGGCCGCCAAACCATACTCGGCCGGCATGGGCGAGAGTTTCGCCAGCCAGGGCAACTCGTCCTTCAGCGGCACGTACTCGCCGAAGATCACGCGATGCTGTTTGTCGTAACGTGAGGTCAACCCCACGTCGGGTCGGGAAAAAGCAGCCGAGTTATACCGTTGGAAACCTTCGGGGCTCGCGGTCCAGGCCTCCAATCCCACGATCATCGCCGCTCCGGCTTGCTTGCTCATGTCCGAGAGATTTTCCGGTACGAAGGACTTCTGCCAGCGCTGGGGCGGAAAGGCTGGCGGCGAGATGCGCCGCAACTCGTCGTCGCTGATGTCGGCCGAACGTTTCAGCCACAAATCGCGGTACATCGTTTCCGGCCACACCACCAAGTCGAGATGATGCTTTCGAACGGCCTTCCCCGTCAGGGCGTAGTGCGCCTGGAAAATCTTGCCTCGCTCGTTGGGGTCGTGCTTCACTGAAGTCGGGAAATTGGCCTGCACCAGCGCCACCCGCGGACCTTCCTGGAAACGGGCTTGCTGGCGGCGAACCGTGCCGTATCCCCAAACCGCCACGAACACAAGCAGGCAGAATGAAATACTGACCACTCGGCGCTTCAGCAACCGCCGGTCGTTGTCTATGGACATTTCGGCGCCCGGCGGCATCAGCCGCAGCCGGGAAAAGAGCGAGACCGGCAGCAAACCGGCCAGGCTGGCTGACGTCATCGCCACCACAAAACTGACCCCATACGCCCCCACCAGGTCGCTGATTTGAATCATTTCCACCCAGCGGTACTGCGTATGGCCCAAAAAATACCATGCGAAGCCGGTCATCAGATGCGCGCGGATGTATTCCAATCCCACCCAAACAACCGGCACAGCCAGGGTCAGGGGAACCGCCAGACGATGTACGGCCACGCGAGACAGGGCCACAAACGCTGGGAAATACATTCCCCAATATAAAGCCATCAGCCCCCAGGCCAAGTACATCGACGGGTCGCCCAGCCGCATCCATTGCAGTGTCACCAGCACAAAGGCGAACCCGCCACCGTAAACGGCGACGTACATCCGCCGTGTCCGTTCTTCAAGCCGGATGAGCAAGATCAAAGGAACCAGGGCCACCCAGGCCAACGGCCCCCATTCCAGAGGCGTAAAGCTGGCCCACAGCAACGCCACCGTCAGGCCCGACAGCAGCCAGGCACCCCGGGCCGGTGCCTGAACTGAAATCGCGCGGGCCGCTGCGATGATCATCTTGACCGTCGGCTCGGCAGTTCGCTCAGACGTGGAGGTTTCGTGAGACATCATTTGTGTGGTCATCGACTGGTCTCCGTCCCTGGAGCCGGGATAGTATCTTTTCAACGAAATCCTGTGCAAAATGCTCAGGAACACCGCCAAGAATATCAAGGAGGGTTCGCATCAGAGGAGGAGAGGGAAAGACAACGTGTGTGTCGTTTTTCTTTTTTGCTTTCCCTCTCCCTCTCTCCTTCACTCCCCTCCCATCCTTTATAGACACAGGCCTCAATCAGCCTTCAATCCCAACGGTACACGTCCAGAATCTCACCGGCGGCATATTTCGCGTCGCCGGCAGGAAACAGCGCCATGGCATTGGCCTTGACGGTTGCCCGCAGATCAGCCGATCCGTGCCAGTTGACCGGACAAACCACCGGACCTGCATCGTTCCAGTCGAGACGGGCGGGATGATACGTCGGTCGGTCTCCGCGGGCAAGATATTCTTCCCCTAAACGGGCCCGAACCGGCCGCGGTGCCGCCTCTTCAAGACCCATCAGCCGGCGGATGGCGCTCCGGGCAAACAACTCGAAGCAGACCATGCTGCTGACCGGATTTCCCGGCAACCCGAAAACGTACCGTCGCCGAGTCTCAGCAGTCGAAGAATCCTCTCTTGAGGGGTCGAGCACCCCGAACCAGACCGGCTTTCCCGGTTTGATGTGTACCTTGTGAAAAATCTGCCGCACGCCGACTGCCTCCAGCTCCGCCGGAACTAGATCGAGTTTTCCGGCCGAAACCCCGCCGGAGAGCACCAGCACGTCGGATTGTAACCCAACGGAAATCTTTTCACGCAAATGACTTTGCTCATCGCGAGCAATTCCCAGGCAGACCGGTTCTCCACCGGAACGCCGAATCTGTGCCGCCAGCATCGTCTCGTTAGAATTGCGAATCTGCCCGTGATCAGGAGTTTGGTGGATTGGAACCAGTTCATCTCCGGTGGCCAGCACGGCGACACTCGGCCGCCGGATCACCGCAACTTCATGTTGACCCATTTCAGCCAAAGCCCCCAGTTCCTGAGGCCGCAGCTCGCGACCAACTGGAAGAACGCCCTCGCCCCATTTCATCGCTGTTCCGCGGCGCATGAGGTTCGCACCGGCAGCAAGTGAACTGCTGCGGAGTTGAACGGTCCCCGAATCGGCGTCGAACTCGGTTTCTTCAATGCGGACGACGGCATCGGCACCGCCGGGAATCGGTGCGCCGGTCATAATCCGCGTCGCTTCGCCGGGACCGAGCGTTTTCGTCGGCACGAAACCGGCGGTGATCTCTTCGATCACCTTCAAAGTTGCCGCCCCGTCAACTACGTCCGTGGTGCGGATGGCATAGCCGTCCATCAGCGATTTGTCGAACGGTGGCGAATCGGTCTCGCTGATAACTTCTTCGGCCAGCACCAAACCCAGCGCATCGCCCAGCGATGTGCAAACGGCCGGCAGCGGGCGAACCGATCGAAGGATCTCCGCCAGCGCTTCGTCAACTGTCAGCATGGGTTTTCTCTCAGGAGAAAACAGACGGCTGGAAAGTTTCAACCGAGCGATTAGAGAAGTCAATTGGGAGTGAGCGCGACAGCGGGCAGCTCGAGAAAATTGGCAAGCAGCTTGATCCCCTCAGTCGTGAGAAAACTTTCGGGATGAAACTGGACGGCGTGGACCGGGTGTTCGCGATGCCGAAAGCCCATCACCTCGCGGGGATGATCTGCATCGTCGGTCCAGGCGCACAGTTCCAGTTCGTCGGGGAGCAGCGTTTCCGGCACAATCAAACTGTGGTACCGCGTTGCCTCGAACGGGTTCAGCAATCCGGCGAAGACGCCTTGGCCATCGTGATGAATCAACGACACCTTGCCGTGCATCAGACGGTTGGCCCGGACAACCCGTGCTCCGTAGACTTCACCGATGCACTGATGTCCCAAACAGACCCCCAGCAACGGGATTCGAGGGCCGAAATAAGCAGCCACATCCTTCGACAGCCCCGCTTCTTGGGGCGTACAAGGGCCGGGCGAAATAATGATCCGCTCCGGGTCGAGCGCCTCGATTTCGGAAATTGTAATCTGGTCGTTCCGCACCACTCGGATGTCGAGTTTCGGATCGATCTCGCCCAAACGCTGCACCAGGTTGTACGTGAACGAATCGTAATTGTCGAGCACGAAGATCATCGTCCCACCGCCTGGAAGCCGCGCCATCGTCCGAAAACGTCTCGGACGATCTATGCTATCAGGACGGTTCTTGAACGAACAGGGCGGATCAACCCGGCGTCAGGGCTGATCTTACAGAATCTTCTGTTCCCGCACATTTTCGACTTCGACCTCGTTGATCTTCAGGCCGAATTTCTCACCGATTTTGATCGCCTCGCCCCGACAGTGCAGATGATTGTTCACGTACAAATCGAGCAGGTCTTCGCACGACTTGTTGAAAACGACCAGCGCGCCTGGCGTCAGTGTGAGTAATTGGCCCATCTCGATTTTCTTCTTCGCCAGCCGGACGCTGACGGTCACGAGCGTATTGGGCATTCGCTGATCACGGGGATGGACTGCGACGGCATCGGGAGTCGTCTCGGGGGTCTGTTGAGCGACTGGTTTGACCGATGGCTCCTCTTCCGACGGAAACAGTGGTTTCACGACCGGCCAGACAAGGTAAAGTTTTGCGGTTGGCTCGGACTCTGCTTCGCTGTCTGCGCCCGATTCCTCGAAAACATACAGCTCAAGCCCCGCTGCCCAATCAACCGGACCGGCGAAGATCACTTCGGTCTTCAAATTGTCGGATGCGGTCGTTTGATAGCGTTCCGCCGTCAGGTCGGCGGGCAGCATGTCCATCGACCATTCCATCGACAGCGTCTGCAGTCTCGCCTGCTGGCTGTCCCCCGGTGCAACGTACCATTCGGGCAACGGCAGCGACGCGGGGATCAGACAGATCATGCCCTGCTCGCCGATCTCGAAGGCCACCACCAAGACGGGCCTGTCCAGATCTGCGGGCATCGACTCCGCATTCTAGGGAAGCGACTACCCGGGTTCTATGCGGACCTTGCGGTCGAATCAAAGATTCAGAGTTTCCGCGATGCCAGCGGCATTCTGACCGCAGGCGGTAAGCAGACTTTCAATATGAGATTCGGTAATTTCCGACATGGCGTGAATTGTGGCGTAAGGGTGGCGCAGTCGGTCGGCTTCCTCAATGTTCATCGACGCCTGGCGACTCTTCTCTGCAGAAAAAATCGTTACAGACCCGCCAAAGGCTAACACTTCTCCGATGCTTGTGAGGGTGACGCGAATGTGGGCAGACGTTCCGATGTGTTTGGGGTTCTGGGACTATTTCGTGTGTGGCAGTTTTTCTGGCAGTGTAAAAGATGTTTGGGGTGGCCTGGCCATCTCGTGGCCGGGTCGCGCAGCGACAAGAATCCTGCACCATTCGTTTTCCAATCAAAAAAAGACGTCTTTTCTGGTTGTCCGTCGAGTGACTGGTCTCTTGTTCCTGACGGCACCCGACCGCAAGTCGGTCGGGCCACCCAGGTGCAGAATGCCAGAAATTCTGGCCGCACACGGCGTGTCAGCGGTTTCACAAGCGACTGTGATGGCCAAATGCAGGTGTTACAATGACGGGTCATCTCTGACGGTGACAGCCTTGAACCGAAAGTCGAACCAATAGTCGATCATTCCGCCATGACGGCCCAAAAGGAACGCGATGGCTGCATCAGAAAACGAACAGATGGAACTCGTGGTGGTGGGCGGAGGTCCCGGGGGTTATCCGGCGGCTTTCGCTGCCGCAGACCACGGAATGGACGTCTCGTTGGTGGATGAAAATGTGCGACCGGGGGGAGTCTGTCTGAATCGCGGCTGCATCCCATCAAAAACACTGCTGCACGTCGCCAAACTCATCACCGAATGCCGAGAAGCCGCCCGGTGGGGCATTACGTTCGGCGAACCAAAGATCGACCTCGATCGCCTGCGTGAGTTCAAAAACGGTGTGATTGACAAGCTGACGGGGGGCATTGGGCAGCTCTCGCAAGCCCGCAACATCCATTGGATTCGGGCCCGGGCGGCATTTCTTGACTCAAACACGCTCGGACTCACCAAACCGGACGGGACAGGGGAAGCATTGCGGTTTCGACACGCGATTTTGGCAACCGGTTCGTCACCGGCGATGCCACCGATCTTCAAGATCGCTGACCCACGGGTCATGGATTCGAGCGGCGCGCTGGAAATGCCCGACATCCCCGATCGGCTGTTGGTGGTGGGTGGGGGTTACATCGGGTTGGAAATGGGCAGCGTTTACGCCGCTTTGGGGTCAAAAGTCACCGTCGTCGAAATGATGTCCGGTCTGCTGCCGGGCGTGGATCGCGATCTGGTCGGACCGCTGAAAAAACGACTGGACGCCCTATTCCAAGCGATTCACGTCAACACGAAGGTTGCAAGCTTAGCGGCCCGCAACGATGGAATCGTCGCAGAGCTCATCGGCGAAGGGGTCGAGTCGAAGCAGCGATTCGATCGGGTGCTGGTCGCGATTGGCCGAAGACCGAACAGCAGCAACCTCGGGTTGGAGAAAACGCAGGTCGAACTCGGCGATCGCGGATTCGTCAAGGTCGACAAACAGCAACGCACAGCGGATCCGAACATTCTGGCCATCGGAGACGTAGCGGGCGAGCCGATGCTGGCCCACAAGGCAATGCGAGAGGCGAAGGTCGCTATCGAAGTTCTGACCGGAGGGCCAGCCGAGTTCGACAACCTCGCGGTTCCGGCGGTCGTTTTCACCGACCCGGAAATCGCCTGGTGCGGCCTGACCGAAACCCAAGCGAAGGCGCTCGACCGGACGGTGAAAGTCGTTCGTTTCCCCTGGGCCGCTTCGGGACGGGCGCAGACACTCGGCCGTACCGAAGGTCTGACGAAGGTCATCTTCGATCCCCAGACCGAACGTGTGCTCGGCGTCGGCATTGTCGGCACTGGCGCCGGCGAGCTGATTGCCGAAGGAGTGCTCGCCGTCGAAACGGCTGTGGTGATCCGAGATCTGGCCGCGTGCATTCACCCCCATCCCACCTTGTCCGAAACTGTAATGGAGTCGGCCGAAGCGGCATTGGGGCAGGCCACACACATTTTTCGGCCCCGGCGACGGTAACGAATTCTTTCTCCGCAGATTTCCATGTCTTTTCTGCGGCTGCAGAGTCGTCGGTCTGCTTCTGGGTCTGATTCGTATTTTTTGCTCTCTCGGCACAGCGACTGGAAATGCACGTCGGTTTCCGGTTTTCGGGAAGCGGAGCTTTCGGGGACGGTATTCACTACAAAATCTGGTGACGGAGTGTAGAATACCCCTAACTGAGGGGCGACCGGTTTTTGGTCCGTCACAGATGGGCACGTCCCTTCAGCCTTTCTGTTCCGCAGCTTTAGCGTTCAGCCCTCTTAACGGTACCGCTGTTACAAACTCACCAGACGAGTGAGACCCGCGCCTAAGCATGATTGCAATCAAACAGGGACTGGATCTCCCGATAACGGGCGAGCCGACGCAAACGGTCGATGTCGGACCGTCTGTGACGACGGTGGCTCTCGTTGGTGATGATTACATCGGCATGAAGCCGGCGATGGCCGTCGCTGAAGGTGACGCCGTCAAACTCGGGCAGTTATTGTATACCGATCGGAAAACGTCCGGAGTCCGTTACACGTCGCCCGGCTGCGGCAAAGTGCTGGCCGTCAATCGTGGAGCGAAACGCGCCTTTCAATCGATCGTCATCGAATTGGACGGCGACGACGAAAAGACGTTTCGAAATTACGCCGATGTCGACCTCACCACCCTGACTCGTGACCAGGTCTGCGAGAACCTGGTCGAATCGGGTCTGTGGACCGCGCTGCGGACACGGCCCTACGCCAAAGTGCCGGCCCCTAAGTCGGTTCCCGACGCGCTGTTCGTCACGGTCATGGACACCAATCCGCATGCGGTCGATCCGCCGGGGGTCATTGCAGAATCTGCGGCCGATTTTGTCTTCGGGCTCCAGTGTTTGCGGCACCTGACCGATGGAGCGATCTTTTTGTGTAAAGCGGCCGGTGCCGAGATTCCCGGTGATGATCTCGACTTTGTCAGCCTGGCTGAATTTGCCGGTCCGCACCCGGCTGGTTTACCGGGAACGCACATTCATTTCCTGTTCCCAGTCTGTGAGAAGAAAACAGTCTGGCACGTGAACTATCAGGACGTGATCGCGGTTGGGCGACTATTTACGACGGGCCGATTGTCGGTCGAACGGATAATTTCATTGGCCGGTCCGGCGGTCAAGAACCCGCGGCTGCTGCGGACCCGCATCGGGGCGAGCACACAAGAGCTCACTAGCGGGGAGCTGAAACAGGGCGAGAGCCGCGTCGTTTCCGGTTCGGTGCTTTCGGGGCGGAGAGCCGTCGCCCAATATGCCTATTTGGGGCGATACCACCTGCAGGTCTCAGCCCTATTCGAGGGACGGGAGCGTGAGTTTCTCGGCTGGCACCGTCCCGGACTGAACAAGTTTTCGATGAAGCGGGTTTTCGCTTCTGCATTTTTCGGAAACGGTGGCCGCGGAAACCGTGGCCGTTTCCCGTTGAGCACGTCAACCGAAGGGAGCCGGCGGGCTATGGTTCCCATCGGCATGTACGAACAGGTGATGCCGTTGGACATCATTCCCACGTTTCTGCTGCGGGCGTTGATTGTCGGCGATTCGGAGCAGGCGCAGGCTCTGGGGTGTTTGGAGTTGGACGAGGAAGATCTGGCGCTGTGCACGTTCGTTTGTCCGGGAAAATACGAATATGGTCCCCTGTTGCGCGAAATTCTGACGCGGATTGAGAAAGAGGGCTGAACGATTGTCGAAATACGGTGTTTTCAAATTCTAGATTCTACGCGGGAATTTCTCAGGAGAATTTAGAACAACTGAAATCGCGTTATGGCTCTTCTGGAACCATCGATAGAAACACGATCTGACACAACGTGAAACAGCGGGTCGTTGTTGATGTTTTTGTATCATGTATAGAAAGACACTCGGCGCATGAAGCCGTTGCGACGATTTCTCGATCGACTGTATCCTCTGTTCGACGATGGCGGAAAGCTTCAAAAGCTATACCCGCTGTACGAAGCCATCGACACATTCTTGTACACGCCGGGCGAGGTCACCTCCCGTGCCTCTCACGTCCGTGACGGCATCGACCTGAAGCGGATGATGGTCACCGTGGTCGTGGCCCTGGTTCCCTGCATCTTGATGGCGATGTACAACACCGGCTATCAGGCCAACTCCACCATGCAGATGCTGGGCCAGGAGACGGCAGCGGGCTGGAGAGACAACGTCATCACCGGCCTGGGTCTCGGTTACGATCCTCAAAGCAGGCTGTCGAACATCGTTCACGGGGCGCTCTACTTCATCCCGGTCTTTCTCGTCTGCAACATTGTCGGCGGGCTCTGGGAGGCGCTCTTTGCTTGTGTCCGCCGGCACGAGATCAATGAAGGTTTTCTAGTCACCGGCATACTTTTTCCGCTGACGCTGCCGCCGACAATCCCGCTCTGGCAGGTGGCGGTCGGCATTAGTTTCGGTGTGGTGATCGGCAAAGAGGTCTTCGGTGGAACCGGGAAGAATTTTCTGAACCCCGCCTTGACGGCACGGGCCTTTCTCTATTTTGCTTACGCACCACGGATGACCGGCGACAATATTTGGACCGCCGTCGACGGCTTTACGGGTGCCACGCCGCTGGGCGCGCTGGCTGCGGTCAACGTGAAGACGGGAATGACGGCCATCACAGGCAAGGTCGCCGACGGTGGCCTGAACATTTCCTGGGCGCAGGCGTTTCTGGGGCAGCTTCCCGGTTCAATGGGGGAAACCTCGACGCTGGCTTGTCTCGTGGGAGCGGCAATTCTGATCGCCACCGGCATTGGATCGTGGATGATTATGGCCGGCGTACTCGCCGGCGGCTTGGGTCTGGCGAGCCTCCTGTGGTCCATTGGCAGCGACACAAATCCCATGTTCCAGATGAACCCGCTGTGGCATCTGATTCTGGGCGGTTTTGCTTTCGGACTGGTCTTTATGGCGACCGATCCGGTCTCGGCGGCGATGACCGAGACCGGCAAGTGGATTTACGGAGCGTTGATCGGGGTGATGACAATCCTGATTCGCGTCGTCAATCCCGCCTTCCCGGAAGGGATCATGTTAGCGATACTGTTCGGCAACGTCTTCGCGCCGCTGATCGATCATTTCGTGGTTCAGGCGAATATCAGAAGAAGGATGGCCCGCAATGCCACGTCGTGATTCACTCCCTCAAATTTTCAAGGTGTCGATCATCCTATGCTTCGTCTGTGCGACGGTCGTTTCCCTGGCGGCCGTCTGGCTGCGACCGAAACAGGATGCGAACCGGTCGCGCGAAATGAAAAAGAATATCCTCGTCGTTGCCGGCATCTACGATGGCACAGAGCACACCGACAACGACGTGGCCGATCTTTTTGAGCAGATCGATGAAAGGATCATCGATCTGGACGAAACCAACTGGTATGTCGACGACCCGAAACCAGACGAGTACGACCAGGCAAAAGCCTCCAAAGATCCCCAGAAAAGCCGAGAACTCGCGGCCGAGGAAGACCCGGCCGGGATCAATCGCCGCGAACAATACTCATTCGTCTACCGCATCGATGAAAACGGCGTGGACGACCAGATCGTGCTGCCGATTCGAGGTTATGGTCTGTGGTCGACCCTCTGGGGGTTAATTGCCATCGACACCGCGTCGCTCCGGCAGGGACCGGAGCACGCCGTCGTGCAGGGTCTGACGTACTACAACCATAAGGAGACGCCGGGACTCGGTGGCGAAGTCGACAACCCCACCTGGAAGGACCAATGGAAAGGAAAACGCATCTTCGATGCCAATTGGAACGTGATCCTTGATGTGGTCAAGAACCCGCCCGAACCGGATCACCAAGTCGAAGCCATCTCCGGGGCGACCATCACCTCCCGCGGCGTGTCGAACATGATGCAGTACTGGCTCGGTGAAGACGGCTTCGGCCCGTTTCTGCAGACGCTGCACGAGGAACTGAATCGGTAACCCTCCCAGGGAGCAGCCAATGGCGACAACGAAGGCGAAAGACGTCTTCCTGAACCCGTTGTTCAAGGAAAACCCCATCGCTTGGCATGTGCTGGGAGTTTGCTCGGCGCTGGCGGTGACAACCAAGCTGGAAACAACACTGGTAATGTGTGTGGCAGTGACTGTCGTCGTCGCGTTCTCGAATGCTTCGGTGGCGATGATCCGGGCTCAGATTCCCACTAGCATCCGCATCCTCGTGCAGATGACCATCATCTCGTCGTTG
>CAUZTK010000076.1:0-13359 GCA_963582395.1 Planctomycetota bacterium
ACATTTTATTTCCGTATCAAGAAGTGATTCTTTGGGCATCCGATCACTTTTGACGGCGAAGTGCTGTCACTTGAGGGAGAGGGGGAGAAGGAGAGATGGGGAGATGGAAATGTGGGGAGAAAAACATACTCTCTCCTCCCTCTGATGCGAACATTTCTTGGTGTCCACGACGGTTTTCGTGATCATTTTGTGCAGAATTTATCTGAACAGGCGCTAAAGCTGCTGCTCGGCAACTTCGATCGCTTTTTGCAAGCCCTGGGCTTTGTTCAGCGTTTCCTGAAACTCGGCCGACGGAACACTGTCGGCGACGATGCCAGCGCCCGCTTGAACGTAGACCGTCTGTCCTTGCATGACCAGCGTTCGTAGTGCAATACAGGTGTCCATATTTCCGGTGAAGTCGATGTAACCAACGGCACCGGCATATGGACCCCGACGGTGCGGTTCCAGTTCGTCAACAATCTCCATGGCGCGCACCTTGGGTGCTCCGGACACGGTCCCCGCCGGCAGCGCCGCTCGCAGAGCGTCCAGCGCAGTCGTTCCCTCTCTGAGTTGCCCGGCGACGTTCGAGGTGATGTGCATCACGTGACTGTAGCGTTCAACGACCATCACGTCGCTCAGCTCAACGCTGCCGTATTCCGCCACCCGGCCGACGTCGTTGCGGGCCAAATCGATCAACATAACGTGCTCGGCCCGTTCCTTAGGGTCGGCCAGCAGCTCTTCGGCCAGCGCCTGGTCTTGTTCGTCGGTGTCTCCCCGGCGGCGAGTGCCGGCCAATGGACGGACCGTCGCCTTGCCCTCTTCCACGCGGACCATAATCTCAGGAGAGCTGCCGACAAGATTCACAGCCGGCGTTCTCAACAGAAACATGAACGGGCTGGGATTGATGACCCGCAGAGCGCGATAGATGTCGATCGGCCGCGCCTGCGTTTCCCGCTGCAGCCGCTGGCTGATCACGACCTGAAAGATGTCGCCCGCGCGAATGTATTCCAGGCACTTCTCGATAGCCGTTTCATACTGCTGCTGGGTGAAGTTCGATTGCCAGTGGCAGGCTGCCTCGCCGACGACTGAAATGTCGGTCAGTTGCAGATCGGAAGCCCCCCGTTGAAGTTGACGGCAGATCTCATCGACACGGCTGCAAGCGCGGTCGTACTCCTGACGTAAATCGGTTTCTGTTGTCCTGGCGTGGGCCACGATCTGCACGGTTTTGTTGATCTGATCGAAAATGACCATCCGATCGTAAAACGCGAACGACAAGTCCGGCAAGTTCCGGTCGTCCTGGGGAGCGTCGGGCAGATGTTCGGTATAGCGGACGACGTCGTAGCTGGCATAACCCACGGCGCCTCCCAAAAACCTCGGTAAACCGGGCAAATGAACGGCCCGATACTGCTGCAACCGGCTGGCCAGTTCGTCCAGCGGGTCGTCCGCGTGAAAACGCTGCTTCTTCTCTCCCTCGGTGACGACGACCTCGTGGCCGAACGCTTCCAACTGCAAAAATGGATCGGAACCGAGAAAGCTGTACCGGCCAATCTTTTCTCCCCCAATGACGCTTTCGAAGAGAAACGAGCAGGGCCCCCAGCGGATCCGGCAGTAGGCGCTGACGGGCGTCAATGTGTCAGCGACGAGTTGCCGATAGATCGGCACAAGGTCGCTGTCTTTTGCAAGCCGACAAAACTGATCGAAATTGGGGAGATATTTCATGGGAATCCACACAGAGCGGTTGTTGTCGCAGGCTGCGCCGCAAATACAAATCGATCGTCCTGAAGCCGGTCCCACACGACCGAACATATGACCCAATCGGTGCGGGATGTTCGAAAAGCAGGCTGCTTTTGGTGGACCCGTCGCAGAACATACTAGCAATTATTGCCCCATCCATAATAACGGCTTGCCGTTACGTCGCAAAGCGACCTCAACGGGTCGCTTGACAGCAGTTTGATGAACGCTAGAATTTAGCTGCCAAATCGTTGGGGACTCTCAGATTTGTTCGAGCCGCAGTGACAGATTTGACACGAAGCGATTTTAAAACTTCGTAATGCAGCTTGTTTGGGAGACTCGCTCTCCCGGTTTTGAAACGACTTCACAGCAGATGTGTTGCCAATTTTATTCGTTGGCGCGGTAATATGCAGTCCTATGAAGCAGTCTTATGAAGAAGTGCAGCCGTTGTTCCAAACCTTCGACCTTGCACATCACAGAGATTCGTGAGGGTGTGGTCGAGGAATTGCACTTCTGCGAGTCTTGCGCCCACGAATACCTGACCAGCCCGCAAAACCAACCATCGACTGACGAAGCGGACGACCTCTCCAGCAAAATCAAAGCCGCTGCCGGCGACCGCGAATTGGAAGAACTCGATAAACTGCTCTGTCCGAATTGTGGAATCTCGTTCCGTGAATTTCGCAGCCAGGGACGGCTGGGTTGTCCTCACGATTACACGGCCTTTCATGCAGAACTCCTGCCGTTGCTGGAAAACATTCACGGCGAGACTCAGCATACCGGCAAGCTGCCCAAGCGCGCTCCGAACGCCAGTCGGCGGCAGTACCGTCTCATCAAGCTGCGCAGCAGTTTGCGAGAAGCCGTGGAGAAGGAAGATTATGAAGAGGCCGCCCTGCTCCGCGACGAAATCCAGACGCTGGAAGATGAGCTGATAACGGAAGCACCGAGTTCAGAATAAGGCAACACCCAGGAAACAAGCGACATATTGGGGTAGCCCAGATAACTTGTCTTCCGGGTCGCGTCGTGACAAGAGGCATTTAAAAAATCGCCATGGAATCATTGATTGAGGAGAGGGAGAGACGAGGAACTGAAGAGAGGGGGAGAAACACTGCCTAGGAAACACGTTTCAATGCTCCCTCACTCCCTCTGGGCGGTTTTCGCGACCATCTTGCATAGAATTTCGTTGAAAAGGCGCTAAGCGTTGGCTGTTCGCGCCTTCTGGAAGTAGCGACCAAACACCAGGGGCGGGCGGAGGTTCGGTGAAGCTGTCGGTAGAAGTCGGTCGTTATTGACGAGCATAGACAACCGGGTTGAGGCCCTTCGAGGAGGTGAACCGTGGATCTCGATGCTCTCACCACCACCAGTGGCGAGTGGTTGCGGGGCACTGGTCCCGATTCGGACATTGTTGTTTCCAGCCGCATCCGCTTGGCTCGTAACCTGGCCCAGTTTCCTTTTCCGAACCGTGCCGACGATGTCGTCCGGTCCGATATCGAAGATCTGTTGCGCGAGAAGGTTGAGCACCTAAAGTTCAACACCGCGTTGAATTACGTTGACGTCAGCACGCTGGCAACCCTCGACCGGCAATTCCTGGTGGAACGGCAGCTCATCAGCCGCGAGCACGCGGAAAGCCATGGCTCGCGAGGTGTCGGATTCGGCGACGAGGAAAACGTCAGCCTGATGGTCAATGAGGAAGACCACCTGCGGATTCAAGTGCTGCGCAGCGGCTTTGCCCTCGACGAATGCTGGGCTGAAATCGATCGCATCGACGATTCCATTGAAGAGCACGTGACTTACGCCTTCAGCGAAGAATTGGGCTACCTGACGGCGTGTCCGACGAACGTCGGGACCGGCATCCGGGTCAGCGTGATGATGCATCTGCCGGCGCTGGTCATCACCAAGGAAATCCAGCAGGTCTTTCAGGCGCTGCACAAGATCAACCTGGCTGTCCGCGGTTTGTACGGCGAAGGTAGCCAAGCCATGGGCGATTTTTACCAGATCTCAAACCAGGTCACACTCGGCAAGAGCGAACAGCAACTCATCGAAAACCTCAAGGATGTCGTCAGCAACATCGTGGCCTACGAAAGGCGGGTCCGCGACGCGCTGGTCAAGGAAAACCGCGACAGCCTGCACGATAAGGTCTCCCGCGCCTACGGCATCCTCAAGAACGCGCAGACCATCAGCTCTGAGGAAACAATGCTGTTGCTCTCGAGTGTGCGGATGGGGATCAACCTCGGACTGATTGATGATCTGGAGATTCCTACGATCAACGAACTGTTCATCCACACGCAGCCGGCGCATCTACAGAAACTGCGGAAGGAGCATCTCGAATCGGCAGAACGCAATGTGGCCCGCGCCTCGTACCTGCGGCTGCGCCTCTCGGGCGGAGAACCGGAGCGGAACTGAAAGCCGCCAACCGGTTCAACCGCTGAATCATTCACAATGCTGCGCGAAACGTAGCCTGCCGGCGCCCGCTTCGAGTTTCGGCCTCTGCTTCCGGCACATCGAGAATTCGACTTCCCGATGACAAACGTTGCTTTTTTCAGCGACAACGCTATTCGAATTCGGGGAGCTCGCGTCCATAATCTGCGCAACCTCGACGTTGATATTCCGCGGGATGCCATCGTTGTGCTGACCGGAGTCAGCGGCAGTGGAAAGAGTTCGCTGGCGTTCGACACTCTGTTTGCCGAAGGGCAGAGACGCTATCTGGAAAGCCTTTCGACCTACACACGTCAATTTCTTGACCAGTTGGAACGGCCCGACGTCGATCTGATCGAAGGGCTGCCCCCGACCATCAGCATCGGTCAGCGGGCCGGATCCGCTGGGCCTCGAAGTACGTTGGCAACCACGACGGAGATTTACGATTATCTGCGACTGCTGTACGCGCGGGCCGGACAGGTGCACTGCTGGGAGTGCGGCCGGGTTGTTTCGCGGCAGACAACGCGGGCAGTCGTTGATCAGATTCTCGCGCTGCAAGAGCGGAAAAAAGTCATGATTCTGGCGCCGCTGGTCCGCGGACGCCGAGGAATGCACCGGGCGGTTTTTGAGAAAATCTGTCAAGAAGGTTTCGTGCGGGCACGTGTGGACGGCCAAGTTGTCGATGCCGCCGATCCGCCACAGTTGAGTCGCGGAAAATTACACGACATCGAGGTCGTCGTCGACCGTATCATCATCAAGGATGGGATTCGTTCGAGACTAACCGAATCGGTGACGCTAGCCATGGCGCACGGCGAGGGAATCTGCCTGGTCAGTCACTTCGAGGCCGACGTCTGGCACGATCGACTTTTCAGCGAGAAATTCGCATGTCCCGACTGCGATCTCAGCTTTCCCGAACTCGAACCGCGCTCGTTCAGCTTCAATAGTCCGTACGGCGCCTGCCCCGAGTGTGACGGGCTGGGAATCGTAACCGATTCGAGGGCCGAGGACGCTCGGAACAAACTTGCTGATACCAACGCCACAGTCTTCAGCCGTCCGGTCTGTCCCGCATGTGCCGGGGCTCGGCTGAACCCGTTTGCCCGCGCAGTGAAGCTGGCCGGCACACCGATTTACGAACTCACCGCACTCTCCATCAGCGATGCGGCAGCATTTTTTGCTCGACTGGACGTGTATCTCAAATCGAGCGACGAGAAGACCGTGTTCTCTGCCGCAGGTCGCGCCGCCGCCGAGAGAACGATTCCGGACGTTGTGACT
This sequence comes from Planctomycetota bacterium, assembly GCA_963582395.1. Classification (GTDB taxonomy): domain Bacteria; phylum Planctomycetota; class Planctomycetia; order Planctomycetales; family Planctomycetaceae; genus CAUZTK01. The sequence goes on from CAUZTK010000076.1 coordinate 5,395, forward strand.
CGGCTGAATTTTTTACAAAAAGTCGGCCTGGACTACGTCTCGCTTGATCGGCCCACACGAACTCTCTCGGGCGGCGAGTTTCAACGGGCGCGGCTGGCAGCCTGTCTCGGATCGGGCCTGACGGGTGTCTGTTACGTGCTCGACGAGCCGACGATCGGCCTGCATCCACACGACACCGCCCGCTTGATCGACGTACTCAAGCAACTGCGCAATCTGGGTAACAGCCTGGTCGTCGTCGAACATGACGCCGAGATGATGAGACGGGCCGATTATCTCATCGATCTCGGTCCGGGGGCCGGGAAAGAGGGCGGACAGATTGTCGCAGCCGGCCGCCCGCACGAGGTGGCTGAGCAGTCCGAATCGGCAACGGCCCGCTTTCTTCGCGGCGAAGCGGGGCTGCCGAAATGCACACAGCGGCGGCCGGTCGATCGCTCACACATGCTGACCATCCGTGGCGCACATCTCCATAATCTGAAAAAAATCACTGTCGATCTGCCGCTGGGAGTCTTCACCTGTGCGACCGGGGTCAGCGGTTCTGGCAAAAGTTCGCTGCTGGTCGAGACCGTTTTGCCGGCCTTGAAACAGGCGCTCTCCGGCGATCATGGTGTCACCGGTCCCTATGATCGACTGGACGGTGCTGGAGAGATCAGCCGGGTGGTCGAAATCGATCAAAGGCCCATCGGTCGAACCGGCCGATCGAATCCTGCCACGTATACCGGAATTTGGACTGAGGTCCGCAAAGTTTTTGCGCAGACACGCGAGGCCCGAATCCGAGGGTACACGACTCGGCGGTTCAGTTTTAACTCCCGCGACGGCCGCTGTGAGACGTGTCATGGACAGGGCAGCAAACGCATCGAAATGCAGTTCATGCCCGACATGCACGTCGCCTGTCCCGACTGCAAGGGCGATCGCTTCAACCGGCAAACGCTGGCGGTCCGATTTGCCGCACGCAGCGTGGCCGACGTGCTGAGAATGCGGATCGACGAAGCCGCACGGTTTTTTGAAAACTTCCCCAAGCTGCGCGCGTGGCTCGAAACGTTGTGCGAGGTGGGGCTGGGTTACCTCTGTCTGGGCCAGTCTTCGTTGACGTTGTCTGGCGGGGAGGCCCAGCGCGTGAAACTCGCCGCTGAATTAAGTCGCACCGGAGACACTCGGACGTTGTTCGTGCTGGATGAACCGACCACCGGTCTGCATCCGCACGACATCGCGAAGCTGGTCGCTTTGCTGGAGCGGTTGGTGGACCTCGGAAACAGCGTCGTGGTGATCGAACACCAACTCGACGTCATTGCCGCGGCCGACTGGGTGATCGACCTCGGACCAGGGGGCGGCGCAGACGGCGGCACCGTTGTCGCCGAAGGGACACCGGAAAACGTCGCAAAAATCAACGGCAGTCACACGGCGGCGGCGCTGCGGGAATTCTTCTCGCGCCGGTTAGCGGCAACTGGTCGATAGCTGGTGGTCGTGACCCAGATCATTGGGAACCGCCGTCGGCCGCTGCGGATTCTTCCGCCAGCTCGTCCTGGCTTCCTTCGTCCCAACTCATCACATGCTCTTCAAAGGCCGAAAGCGTGACATTCTCGCCGGACTCTTCAATGTCGAAACCCGATTCACGAAGTTTGGCTTCGTGCTCGGAATCTTTGTCGACCAGGCCGTCGTCTTTGATGGCCCGCCACCATTGCAGGTGCGGCCAATCCCGCCGCACAGTTTTCAGGCAGGTCATCAATGTCCTGCCGTTTGCCCCGGCGCTGAAGCCGGCACGCCCCGCAATGGCGGTGAACGTAGCCACTTTGTCTGCGCGTTTAAGCTCCCAAAGGACTTCCGCAACCTCTTCTGCTCTGGAAGTCGTCATGTTGAATACCTCACTGTACTCCCGGCCTGATTCGACCGGGCAAAGTTGCCAAAACGCCGATAAACCTGCGTCCGATGCGGTTTGCCTTCCTGACGGCGACGCTAGCGACCGTCGTCCTGCTCGCAAAGATCGACCTTGAGTTTTTCGCGTCGCTACCGTTAAATACCCTTAGAATACCTCATCTGGCGACTTGTCTCAACCCCTCGCCGATGGCTTATGAAATCTGAAGGAAATCTGTCAGGAAAATCGGCGGTAAAACTCTGATGTACGAAATTTATGAGGCGCACGGATTTCGGTTTCGCTACCCGGGTTTCTGGGAATTAAGCGAGCAACCGAACGAAAGCGGCGTCTCGATCACCGCTTCCAGCCCGGAGACGTCTTTTTGGTCGTTGAATATTTTTTTCGACGGCCCAGACCCGGAACTCGTCGTTGACCAGGCGCTGAAGGCCTTTCGTGACGAATACGACGAACTCGATGTTTACCCGGCCGACGTCGAATTATGTCGGCGCCAAACTCTGGCCCGCGACGTTGACTTCGTTTGCTTCGAATTGCTCAACAGCGCGTACTTACGGGCCTTTCGCACGGAACGCTTTACTGCGCTGGTACTCTACCAAGCAACAAACGACGAACTACAGCAATCTCGTCCATTGATGAACGGAATTGACCAAAGTCTGAAGTGCGACTCTCTGTACGATCCTATCGATCAGTAAACAGGGCCAGCGTTTCCCGGTTGCACGAAACGACACAGAGGGTGTCGAAGTCTAACGAGGTCCGCGTCGCGCGATTCCGGAAGAACGAAACTTGGCTTCATTCGTGTTTCGCACTTTTTCCGTGGCTTAAAAATCAAGTGTTTCGCAACTGTCTCAATTGTCGGGCATGATGATCGCCGCCGATTGATGCGTTAGATTTTAAGAGAAAACCTCCACCGAAATGCCGTCCGGGGGGCGAATGTACTGAACCCGTAAACAAAAGGTGGGCACCCCGCGCCCGGGTTGTGTGAGCCGAGATGAACTCGGATAGACACGCGGCCGAACTGTCGGGGTTCCCTGGGTTAGTAGTTGTAGGGTCGACAAACGAAGCCCGGTTCGAACATGGCAGAGGTCTCACAAAACCTCGAGGTTTGCTTCCTGTATGTTAACGGATGAAGGTTCGTTGAGCAAGAAGTTGCTGGCAATCGGCCGATGAAGGCCGGCGTCCTGTCGATCACTGTTCAGAGAATTCTGTCGAAAAAGCAAGCATTCACAGGTTGGCAAGGCTTTGTAATGTCGAGGTGCATCACAATGAAACATGTTCTCACGGCTCTGTCTCTCACCACAGTTTTCTCTCCGACCGGCAATGTCTGTGCCGGCGAGGCCGTCTTTGTCTCCGGCACGAAGTCGAAGATGCTGACCGAAACCGGGGCCGGGGAGGGACCGGCGTGGAATTCCCGAAAGGGCCTGTTGATGAGCGGGGACGGCAACATCAACCTGTACGGTCTCGACGGCAAACTTTCCGTTTTTCGCAAAGGGGCCGGCACAAACGGGCTGCTGTTCGATCGCCAAGGGCGACTGCTGGCCTGCGAGCCCCGGTTTCGCCGCGTCACCCGGACCGATCTGGATGGGACCGTCACCTTGCTGACCGACAATTACCAGGGCAAACGGTACAACCAACCGAACGACGTCACCGTCGACTCCCAGGGACGGATTTACTTTTCCGATCCGAAATACGGTTCGCGGACCGAAATGCAACTCCTTGACGAACGGGGATGCAAAGTCGAGGGCGTCTACCGCATCGACCCCGACGGACTCGTCACACGGATGATCACTCATGAAGTCGACCGGCCTAACGGAGTGCTCGTCAGTTTTGAGGACCGATTCCTTTACGTGGCCGATAACAATAACGACAAGGTCGGCGGAGCGCGGAAGTTGTGGCGGTTCGATCTTCGTAAAGACGGCACGGTCGACATCAAAAAGAAAACATTGATTTACGATTGGGGCTCCGGTCGCGGACCGGACGGCATGGTGCAGGACCAACAGGGCCGGCTGTACGTGGCCGGCGGTCTTAACAAGCCGAATCTGCCCTACGAAACGGCTGACCAAAATAAAGGGGGCATCTACGTTTTCAGCACGGCCGGCAAGCTAATCGAGTTCGTGCCAATTCCCCGCGACGAAGTCACCAACTGCACGTTCGGCGGCGACGATTTGCGGACGCTGTACATCACCGCAGGCGGAACTTTATGGAGCATCCGTGCCACCACGCCGGGTCGTCTGCCCTGAGCTACGGACGATCAGTTCGCGTTGCTGGCAAGACGTGGCAGCCGGTGGTTGATGATTTTTAGATGGATGGCGGACGGCTAAAACGTATGCAGCCAACCCCTCCGTCCGAGCGGTGTCGTTTGGCCTGACGGGTCTGCGAGTTCACACCCGCGTTGTTCGACGATCTCACCGATCTTCGACAGCTCGGTTTTCACCGGCGGATGCTCCAGCAGCGTTCGACCTTCCGACGGGGCGACGGTCAGCAGCAGCTCGAAATCTTCACCATCGGCCAGCGCATGTTCCAGCGCAGTTCGGCCGTCATCGGCTTGGCCGGCCTGGGGGTGGATCGGAATTGTATCTGCTTCGAGGACGGCCCCAACACCGCTTTCGTCGAGAATGTGAAACAGATCGGCCACCAGACCGTCGCTGACGTCGATCATGGCGTTCAGCCGGACCGATTCGTTCAGTTTCAACGCTTCTTCGACGCGGGGGCGAAATGTCAAATGTCGGCCCGCGAGACTTCCGCCGAACCGGCCGGTCGTCATAATCCAGTCGCCGGCACGCGCCCCGCTGCGCCGAACGGGGCCGTCTCCGGTCGGTTCTCCCAGCAACGTCAGGCTGACGACGACAGGACCGTCCCACACATTCGTGTCGCCGCCGGCAATCGCCACGTCGAATTCGTCCGCCAGTTGCTGAATCCCGTCGTGCAGTTCGCGGGCAAAGTCGATTCCACGGTGACGATTGAGGGCGACGGCAACCACGGCCGACCGCGGCCGTCCCGCCATCGCAGCGATGTCGCTGAGGTTCACCGCCAGCGTTTTGCGGCCGATCTGCTGCGCAGTGGCCGGCGGAATCGTAAAATGGACACCTTCCATCAACATGTCGACGGTCACCAGACAGTCGGTTGTTTCGGGAAGGCGTACTGCCGCAGCGTCGTCGCCGATTCCAAGCCGAACGCCGCTTTGACCTCCGACGCGAGTGCGAATCCAGTCGATGTGCGCAAATTCGTTGGCATCGGTAGACACGGCGGACAGGACCTTTTTGGGGATTCCAGAAAACAACATCCAGAATATAAAATTCCGGCCCTCGAGCGAAGACGCTTCATGTCCCACAGGACGGTGCGGCGGAAGAGTGACTCCTCAAACTGTAAATGGCCGGAAAATATGACCCGCGCATTACTCGGTGTGTTCGACGAGTTTCAGATACCCATACAGCGTTTCCTGTCCGCGGACGATGTAAAACTTCAGCGGGTTGAACGTCGTCAACTGCGGATGCTCCAGCACATACGAGATGTTCTCGTTGCTGGTGGTTTCCCAGATGTGCAGTCCGACGAGGATGTCGCCGGGGCGAATTCCATTTTTCGCGGCCGGGCTGGTGGGGCGCACGGCAGTGATCCGCATTCCGCCCCGGTACTGATCGCCGACAGTGTCGCGCTGCGACGTCGGCAAGCGGTCGAGGCGCACGCCCAGGGTGCGCCAGGTTTTTTCGATCGTCGCCGGCTTCTCTCGAACCAGATCGACGTCATTGCCGGCTTTTTGTAAAACCGGATGATCTGTTTGATCGGCCAACACCAGCGATAGCGTTTTATCTTCGTTGCCACGGCGAATGCGGACTTCAATATTTTCGTTGGCCGAGCGTTTCAAGAGCGCGAGCTCGAAGTCGGCGCGGTCGATAATTTTGATGCTCCCGGCCTGCAAAACGACGTCTCCCGCTTTGAAGCCGGCCTTGTCTGCGGGGCTGTTGGGCCGGGCGGCTTCGACAATCATCTGACGCTGCCGTCCCGACTTCCGGTCGCGCGACAACAGGCCGTGATAGTGGTGGTCGAGATGTTCGATACTGATGAGCTCAGCGATAATTTTGCGAGCATCGTCGATGGGGATGGCGAATCCGATGCGCTGCGCGCCGGCGCGAATGGCGACGTTGATGCCGACCACTTCGCCGTCCATGTTGATCAGCGGTCCGCCGCTGTTGCCGGGGTTGATGCTGGCATCGGTTTGAATCAAGTTTTGGTACGATTGTTTTTCGTTGACTTCGACGTCGCGTGACAGGGAACTGATGATGCCGGACGTGACGGTGTGCTCGTACCCGAACGCATTTCCGACGGCGATGACTGTTTCGCCGAGCATCAAATCGGATGACGTTCCCAGCGGCATGACCGACAGATCTCTGGATGCCTCGATTTTGATGATGGCCAGATCGCGTTTGCTGTCGAACGAGATGACCTTGGCCGCGTAGGTCGAGCCATCAACAAGAGTCACCCGTAGCGAGTCGACACCGTTGACGACGTGATGGTTGGTCACGATGTAACCACGGGCATCAAGGATGATGCCGGTCCCCATACCGTTGACTTTTCGGCCACGGCTGATCGAAAATAGCGAATCGCCGGCGTGAGTTGTTTTTTCGCTGTGAATGTTGACAACAGACGCCTTGGCGTGCTGGATGGCCCGAACCAGGGGTGTCTGGCGAGCATCGGATGCCGAACATGTTCGGGCCATGACAGCCAGAACAAGAACGGCTCGGATTCCAAGACGGACAAGGTGATTCGTCATGTGTGGCATGTGATCGTCTACGAAGCGGTCATGGTCCAGTCCACAATTGCCGGAATCCATCGGCCGTCCCGAGGCAATCCGTCACCTCTCCGTAGTGGGCAACATCGGCCCGTCTGCCGAAGGCGCTTGAAACACCGGCTCGCATGGCGCATAAATTACCTAGCTGGAACCGGGTTACGATTCTGACGCCTTTGCCGGCCGGAGTTTTGCCGATGCTGCGACCGCAGGAAAAACCAGCAGATCTCGTTGAAGTGCCTGCAGAAAAATTTCGCGAGAGCTGGCTGTTGATCAGGATCCGCGTGGGTGCCGCTGGTTCAGGAGCGCATCACCGATCCGGTAATCCCGATAACCGTTACAGCCGCCCAGCGGCGGTCTGAAACTCGGTGTGGAGGGGCGAGCGGCGGTTCACGAGTTCCGTGTGCGGCTAACGTGGGCCGCTCGCCGCAGAATCGTGCTCGGTTGCCGCCAGCATTTCCGAGACAAATTCGCCGATGCGGGAAAAGACGTCCTGGGCGTCAATCGAACTGTTCGCCAACGCTTCGAGTTCCCGCACGATCGCGGAGCCGACAATCACACCGTCGGCCAGACCTCGTAGCGCTTGAACTTGCTCCGGCCGGCTAATGCCGAAGCCGACCGCCAACGGCAAATCGGTCTTCGATCGCAGCCACTTCAATTGGTCGCGTAGCGGATCCGGCAGTCGGTCGCGGACTCCGGTCGTCCCGGCCACCGAAATGCAGTACACGAACCCGCTGGCCGTCTGCAAGATGCGCTCGACACGTTCCAGCGGTGTCAGCGGCGAAATCAGTTGCACGAGGTCGAGTTGGCGTGACCGAACCAGCTCGGAAAATTCGCCGGCTTCATCGCCCGGAAGATCGGGAACGATCAGGCCGGAGAAACCGGCGTCGGCAGCCCGCTTCAGGAATGCATCGGGGCCCGTGCGAAAGATGATGGCATACGACACCATGGCCACCAAGGGGAGAACCCGGTCGTGGTTGAGTTGAGCAATGCCTGCGAAGATGTCATCGACACGCAGTTTCTTTTTCAGCGCGCGAGTGTACGCGGCCTGAATGACCGGGCCGTCAGCAATCGGGTCGCTGTAGGGGAAGCCGACCTCAATCAGGTCGACGCCGCGATCACTCAGCTCGCCAATCAGCGCCAGCGTGGTGGACATGTCAGGATCGCCGGCTGTTACAAACGGCATGAAGGCCATGCGGCCCTCGGATTTCACCCGGTCAAAGGTCGATTCGATTTGGCTTGGCGTCGTGATGGACATGCTGTTCCACGAATAACGAATGTTTAATGATGGCGGGATAGTCATGGCGCAATGCGAACG
>CAUZTK010000077.1:0-13076 GCA_963582395.1 Planctomycetota bacterium
ATCGTCGGATACACCAAACGTAAGCTGCTCGATCGGCAGGCCCTGGACGTCTATACGACGCCAATTCAAATGAAGAAAGACCGTCCCGGAGTCATCCTGAGCGTCCTCTGCCGGCCGTCCGACGTCGAAACGCTGGAAGCGGTCCTCTTCGAGGAAACCAACACCTTCGGCGTTCGCCGCTATCTGGTTCAACGGTCCAAGCGCGCCCGGCAGGAACACAGCGTCGAAACCGTGTGGGGTCCGGTGTGCGGCAAACTGGGCTGGCGTAACGGCCAGCCGAAGATCTTCACCCCCGAGTTCGAAGACTGTGCCCGTCTGGCCGAACAACACGGCGTCGCCCTACGTGAAATCTACCGAGCCGCCGAAACCGCTTTCGACCAGAGCGCCCGGGGAGAAACTGCCTCAAGCAAAACAACCCCACCCACCCACATCCACGATCATGACCACACCCACGATCATGACCACTGACAACTAACAACCGACCAAAAGCTTCCAACACTATGCATTTCGCAGATTTACTCACCGATCTGTAACTGATCCTCCTGGGTCTGGCGGTCCTCGTCATCGCTTTTGTTCTTTACCGAGGGATCGCGCTGAGTTAACGCTCCGGCCGAAGAGACTTCGCAGCCAAAGCTCGTGTCGAACTGAATCGGACTGAACGCCCCGCTGCTTCCGGCATCGAAAATCTGGAAGTTCGCATGCACGATTACGGCCGGGAAATTGAAGGTCGCGTGGCTACGACACGAACCATGCTCGACCGTCTGATTCTCGACGCCGAGCAGGAAGCCAGACGGCTGTCGGAACTGCTCAAACAGAGCCGTCCTATTGCCCAAAGCGAAACCCTACGAAAGCTGACGGTCGACGAGCAGGAGATACTTCGTGAGCTTCAGCGGGTGGGATATGGCATCGATCGAATCGCGAGATTACTCGATCGTTCCACAGAGGAAATCATGGCCGCGCTTCAAGCGACACACGAGCCCCAGCGCTCTGGGGCGGCGTAAAATCCGCGCGGAACTCTCCGGACAGGACTCTGCGAGACCACGGATCGCAAAAATCTTGCCGGCAGCATGCGGCTGCGCTCTGGAACCAGGATCGCTGAATTAGCCGAGCAGTTCCGTAATCGGCCGGTCGGCGGAGATGGGCAATTCGGTTTGCTCGTCGACGGCCAGCGGTAGATCAAGGTCGAGCCCCAATCGCTCGTAGATGGTTGCCGTCAACTCTGCAGGCGCAACCGGTCGTTCGATCGGCGCTGTTCCGTGTGCGTCACTGGCACCAAGAACCTGTCCCCCCTGAATTCCGCAACCGGCTACCAGGGCCGACCACACACCGGGCCAATGGTCGCGGCCGCCCAAATCGTTGATTCGGGGTGTCCGACCGAATTCGCCGACGGCGATGACCAGCGTCTCGTCAAGTAATCCCCGTTGCTGCAGGTCGTCAAGCAGCGTCGCAAACGCCCGGTCGAATTCGGGACAAAGGGTATCGCGATAATCGTACAGATCGGCCGGTGCCCCGTGCGTCCGCCCGTGACAGTCCCATGTCGTCTGATTGACGAGGCTCTCGAACAAGTTCACGGTCACGCAGCGAACGCCGGATTCCACCATCTGCCGCGCCTGCAAGCAAAGCCGGCCGAATCGTGTCTCGCCGTACTCGCGGCGCACAGACTCCGATTCATCCTGCAGAAAACTGTGCGGCAGCAGGGGATCGCTGCCGTCCGACCCATCGGCGGGGCTGGCGCCGTCATGACCATCACCGACGGCGGAAGTCCAGGGATCGAAGTCACTGCCCAGGAACCCGGCCTGTTGACCGCGGTAGGCGTTGACGCCGGTGTCTCCGAGCAGGCCAGAGATGACCGCATACGGAACAATGTCGTCACGGGGACCAAGCAGATGCGCCACAACCGAACCGTAACTCGGATGCCGGACAGACCCGTGGGCCAGCCGCCCTGTTTGCAGCAACTGATGACCGACTTCGTGAATCGGCGCTGCATCGTGGTGCAAAGAACGCACGATCGCAAACCGACCGGCCCGTTCAGCGAGCCGGGGCAGCGACTCGCTGAGCTGAGTTCCCGGAACAGCCGTTGAAATCGCCCGCAGCGGGCCGCGGATTTCGGAGGGGGCCTCTGGCTTGGGATCGAAGGTTTCGAACTGGCTGGGACCGCCGGTCATCAGCACAAAGATGCAGCTACGACAGTCGGTAGCCGCCCTGTTCTGCGCCAACGCCGCCCGCTCTGCCACCGACAACCCAACGACACTTAGCCCACCCACACGCAAGAAATCTCGGCGTGAGACACCGCTGCGTTCGCCGTCCCGGTTTTGTCCGACAGCCGACATGACAACCACCTCCGGCCCCACAGATTGGGGCGTTCATTTTTGATGGAACTTTCGTATACTTTAACATGGCTGTTGCGGACTGAAAAGGATGCCGCCGTTGAAGCGTTCGCCGATCGGCTTCCAGCAAACCGGCCGCCGGCCGATCAATCGGGGAACTGCATGATTCTCGACCAGTTCAAACTCGACGGGCGCGTGGCGCTCGTGACCGGGGGACGGCGTGGACTCGGCCAGTCGATGGCTTGGGGTCTGGCGCAGGCGGGGGCCGACGTCGCCTGTGTCTCGCGGAGCGGCGATGCTGACGAAACCCGCCGGTTAGTGGAACAGGTAGGCCGCCGCTTTCTCGACATTAAGGTCGATTTGGGAGTTCCCGAACAACGGCAGAGGCTGGTCGAAGGCGTCATCGACCAACTCGGGCGCGTCGACATTCTGGTCAACAACGCGGGCAGCGGAGACCGGTTTCCCCCCGAAGAATATCCGCTCGAAGACTGGCGGTTTCTGCTGGAGGTACACCTGAATTCCGCGTTCGACCTCGCCCAGCAGGCCGCGCCGTCGATGCTCAAACGGGGTCGCGGAAAAATCATCAACATTGGTTCGATCATGAGCTTCGAGGGGGGATGGCACGTTCCTGCTTACGCAGCGGCCAAACATGGCATTGCCGGCCTGACCAAGTCACTGGCCACCGCCTGGAGCAATCGGGGGATCAACGTCAACTGTATTGCGCCCGGTTACTTCGAAACGGACATGGCCGACATGCTCCGCAACCATCCGGTTCGTGGTCCTCAAATTCTCGACCGCATTCCCTGTGGCCGCTGGGGACAGCCAGACGAGCTGGCCGGGCTAGCTGTCTTCCTGGCATCCGATGCCTCGAACTATATGCACGGCAGCATTGTGACAATCGACGGCGGTTGGCTGGCGCGGTGAGCTGAGAGAGCAAGGAGAGGGGGAGAGAAAGAGAAAACTATACATCTTTCACTTCCATCCTTCCCCTGAATCTCTGGGCAACTCAACGGAAAATCCTTTGCGGTGGATAGCCTATTTGATTCCGGCTTGTCCGGGTGATGGGACGTCAATCAGAAAGGCATTGAGATGAAATACACACGACGCCGGTTTCTGAAATCTTCACTGGCGGCTGGTCTGGGCGGAATACATTCAGCGGGACTTTTGCCGTGCGTCTTTGGCCCTGATGATTCGGGAATTGATGTTCTCGCTGATCGGCAGATCGGGTCAGCTTTGGAGAGGGCGCCGCTCTCGATGCAGTTCCGCGGCACAACGACCGATGAGTGCCGATGCTGGCAGCAGGCGTTTCGAGCCAAACTGGGCGATCTGCTCGGCGAGATTGCTCCTCCGAAACAATGGCGGATCGAAGAAGAAAATCGATGCGATTTGGACGATCACGTCCGCATCGAATTTCTGCTGAGATCCGACGGCGTGCCGTCCGTCCCCGTTTATCTTTTGCTGCCGAAAAGGGCTTCGGCCGACAACAAGGTTCCAGGCGTCGTTTGTGTTCACGGTCACGGTGCGCACGGCCATCATCCGGTCGTCGGCCGTACCGACTTGGCAGGGGTGAGGGCCGCCATTGCATCGGCTCATTACGATTACGGGCTGCAGTTTGTCCGTCGCGGTTTTGCCGTTACGGCACCCTGTTTGCTTCCGTTCGGCCGGCGGCTGGACCGCGAAAAGTACGGACGCACCGATCCGTGTGCGGTGACTTTTATCCGCATGCAGGCATTGGGTCAGCTACCGATCGCCTCGAACCTGCGTGATTTGAGCTGGTGCGTGGATCTGTTGCAGAGCCGCAGCGAAGTCCGTGCCGATCGCATTGGCTGTGCGGGGCTTTCGTACGGCGGGCGGATGACGATGATGGTCTCGGCGATGGACCGGCGAATCAAAGTTGCCTGTGTCAGCGGAGCGCTGAATCTGTTGCAAGAGCGAATCATCGTACCTTATAGCTGCGGCTCGCAAATCGTTCCCGGTCTTTTGAAGTACGGAGATTACTCGGAAATCGGCTCGCTGATCGCGCCCCGACCGTGCGTTTGGGAGGTTGGCTCGAAGGACAGTCTGATCCCCGCAAGCTGGGCGGCGTTGTTCCGCAAACGTCTCGAGAGGGTCTACCAGGCTTATGCTGCTTCCGGAAACCTACAGTTCGACGAATACGAAGGGGGGCACCGCTGGAACGGAGAACTGGCCTACCCATTGTTTGAAAAAGTTCTGATGAAACACATTTAGCCCGGCGTGACTACATGCCGGGCTGACTCTTGTCACCGTTGTCGTTCACCAGCGGCCAAATGGAATCACGACGTCATTTCTACTGTGGAGATCAAGCAATGAAACAACAGTTAACTGCTCTACTACTTATGATGGGATTAGGTTTCCTGGATCAGCCGGCAGCCGCTCAGCAGTACGGTCCGCCCGACCGGGGACAGCCCGGCGACCGGATGATTCAGAACTATCTGGAACAGGAGACGGCGAAGATCCATGCCAAATTCCTGACAAACGTCGAATCCATCGAAGACTGGACGAAGCTGCGAGAACAGTACAAGCAACAGTACCTTCACATGCTCGGTCTATGGCCCCTGCAGGAAAAAACGCCGTTACAGGCGACCGTCACCGGGACGTTTCGCGGCGATGGGTTTGTGGTCGAGAAACTGCACTATCAAAGCCGGCCTCAACTCTACGTGACGGCAAACTTGTACCGGCCCGAACGCGGCGAGCGCCTGCCGGGCGTTCTATATGTGTGCGGACACTCGTCACGGGGCCGCAACGGAAGCAAGACGGCCTATCAGTCGCACGGGATCTGGTTTGCCCGTCACGGTTACATCTGTCTGATCGTCGACACACTGCAGCTCGGTGAGATTGCAGCGCTGCATCACGGCACGTACCGCGAAGACCGTTGGTGGTGGCATTCCCGCGGATACACACCTGCCGGCGTCGAGTGCTGGAACGGCGTGCGCGGCATCGACTATTTGGTCAGCCGGCCCGACGTCGATCCGGAGCGAATTGCCGTCACCGGCATCAGCGGCGGCGGAGCGGCCACGTACTGGATCAGCTCAGCCGACGAACGGGTCAAGGTGGCCGTCCCGATTAGCGGAATGGCCGATTTGTCCTCGTACATTCCAAACCGGGTCATCAACGGACACTGCGACTGCATGTTTCTGTACAACACCTTCCGCTGGCCGTGGACCCGCATTGCCGCACTGATCGCGCCTCGTCCGCAGCTATTCGTCAATAGCGATCAAGACCGCATCTTCCCGATGGATGCCAACGAGCGGGTCATCAACCGACTGGAGCGTCTTTACAGCCTGTACGGCGTCGGCGAGCAGGTCGACAGCATCGTCAGCATTGGCGGACACGCTTACCGTCGGGATATTCGCCGGGCGACGTTCCGTTTCATCAACATCCATCTGAAGAACGATCCGCGCCCTGTGACCGATAGCGAGATCGATCTGGTCAGCGGACCACGCAACAACCGCCTCCATCCGATTCCCCCGCAGCAACTGCGGGTCTTCCCGACCGATGCGGATCTCCCTACAGACGAACTGAACACCACGATCGACGAACACTTCGTCCCCCTCGCCCTGGTGAAAACACCGAAAAAGGGTGAGTTCAACAGTTGGAAGAAAACTCTGCTCGCCGAACTGCGGCGGGTGACGTTCGGCTCGCTACCCGAAAGAATTCCCGCTGCCAAGCTGGTCAAGAAAGCTAAAGAGTCCAGTATCGTGCAAATTGAAACCGAACCAGGGATTCACGTTCCTCTGAGCAGTCTTTCGACGCAGAAGCCGACAGGAAACTCGAAACGGGTGCTGTTGTTGGTGCAAGACTCGAACGCGCCCCAAGGTTTGCCCGAGTGGGTCAAGAGCATTGTGCAGCCGGGCGATGCCGTTTATCAGCTTCAGCCGCGGGGCATCGGCTCAACCCGCTGGACACGAAAGAACCCGCCAAACACTGTGAGGCGTTCACACGTTTTGATCGGCCGCACCATCGAGACGGGGCGCGTGCGGGACGTGATCGCAGCGGCTCGTTTTCTGCACAACAGGTTGAAGGGGAATGTGCCGGTCCACGTGGTGGGAGAGAACGCCTCGGGGGTCATCGCCGCGTATGCGGCCCTCTGGGAGCCGGAGATTTCGGGCGTGGTTCTCAACAGTCCGCTGCTGACACACATGGACTCCCGCACGCCGCAGTTTTTGAACGTGCTGCGGGTCTGCGACGTTCCCGACGTGCTGGGAATGCTGGCCCCGCGACGGTTGACCGTTCACGGCCAATCCGAAGGAGAACTGCAGAAGACCTCCGAGATTTACGCAGCCGCCGGTGCCCCAAACAACCTGACGATCACCCCTCCCGCCGCATGCCCCTGACTACCGGAGGGAACTGTTTATTTTCAGGCAATTAGATCAAGATTGGCAGGATGCCGGACTCGCGATATCTTGGCCAGATCACGCGCAACTGGCAAAAACTCCGTGTCGATGATTCAATAGTTATACGGCAATAGTGGTGCCACACTCATGACAAAACAAAGGCGACGTGTTGAGGTTGTCACCACCAAGACGGTCCGCATGTACGCATTTCTTCACGCCGCTGCTCGCGAATCGCTGTGGCATGCCGAACACAGTGAAAAAAGGTCAATTCTTCGATTGTCTGTCCTGCATTACATTTTGCGCGTTGACCCTACGAAGCATTCTTCAATCACATCGGAAATCACCGCGTCGGACACTGGTCTCGATTCGAACGCAAACTTAATCCATCGGAAAAACGCAATCTGCTTGCCGATGAACTGGACATCTCAATCAATCGGGATGATACACCATTCAACGATTTCAAACGGCTATTCTGGTTCCGAAACTTCACAGCGCACGGCAAAACGGTCACCAAACAAATCACCGAAACGCATAAACTACTCCCCGGACAAATGACGCCTACGGGCAAAACTGATTGGGAACGCGAATGCACACTCGACAACGCCCAAAGATACTATGAATCTACGCGGCAGATGGTCGAATACTTGCATCAAGCCACCAATCCCGCTGATGATGATCTGCCATTCGTCTTCCCATCATTAGCTGAATATCATTCGTGTCCCATCGTTCACGAATCCAACGCGAACTCGTAAATGCCGTATAACTTGGTCGTTAGCTGGCAAGAGCACCCATGTCCAAGAACGAAAGCGTCGACTATTTCCTGCGATTCCTCAACGAGCGATTCCAAACGTTTCGCTCAGCGTTGGCGGAATTCCTGCAGGCGCTCACCAACGACAATCGCACCGAAAAGCTGACAGCAGCACAGAACGTTCTCACTTGCTTGGACGACTTGAAGCGGGCAATGAGCGAGAACGATCGTCCCAACTGGATCAAGCCGCTTGAAGATCGGCTTAATTGGTATCGCAAGACCGTGCAATCACAACCTGACGCCGGACTTAATGTGGTAAACACGGTACTTCAGGTTAATCCGCAGATTGAATCACAGAAGTGGCAATTCGCAGACTCAGCCGCGAACGCCGCAATTGACTTTGCCGCGATATATAAAGAATACTACCGTGGTTCACGAGTCAAGTAGGTCATGCACCCGTGCATGACTTTCGCCGTCGCGGTTCACCAATCGAATGCTCCATTGACGCGTTCGCGGCGGAGCGAAGCAGGCAACGCCGAATCACGCTGCCGAGCATTCGCCGCGACCACGGACCGGCGTAGAGCGGTCTGCGGCGTTCAGTCACCACCGTGAAGAAGAACGTGCCCCCGGCACCACAGCACGACGATCACGCGGCATACCATCAGTCTAGACGAATCTCGCATATGCCCGGTGTGTGGAGGTCCGGTAAGGGCTAGTCCCAAGGAACAACGGACATTTTGCAGCTACTCTTGCTACTTAATCGGTGTCCGCCGAAGACAGCAGCAAACAGCCGACCCAACTGCTGAAGAAATAGAAGAGTTGTCAGCTGAGACTCGGGCTGAGTGGAGTAGTGAAGAAACTCTGGAGAGGCAAGAGACCAACAGACCGAAGTTGTGGCGGGTGCCGGTCGTCTCGGCGGTAGACTCTCTGGAATAAAAACAGCAGTGCCGACCAGAGCAGACCACCCACCTTATCCGCCCCTGTAGCCGCCTCACAGGCCAAGACGGGATGGGTTTTCCGGCCACCCGACCTTGCAGAGACCGTTAGGGGCGATCCTCGCAAGCTTACGGGCACGCTACACCCGACCCGCCTTGCCCCAGCCAACGGTTCCGAAGTGCAGAGAAATCATCGGTAGTTTATAATACAGCAACCGCTCGTTTTGGCACGTTTCGGCTGAATATCGAGAAGTGCAAAAATCACTTGTATTGTAGTATATTTCTGGTTTTTTCAGGGTTTAGAGAATCAACCGAATCGGTTTTCAAGACCGATTCATTCGGCCACTCTGCCACCTCTCCGAGCGCGGGGCTGTTGAATTGACGCAGGCTCACCGTGCGTCACGAATGCTATTCCCAACTGTTTGAGGAATTCGTCCAACTCGGATGCCTCATGATCCTGTTCAATAGGTTTTGAAACTGCTTCTACTGTTAAAGCCTGCGCACAGCCACCCGCCGCTATTGCATCAGTTCGGGTACTCGATCTTGATCGTGTCGAACATGATCAGACCCTTGGGGAGGTACTGCTGGTCCACTGGGTAGTCCTTGACGGCACGCGGAACGTTAATATCTTCGATGTCGACACCAGCGGGTACGACTTTCACTGGGAACAGAATGAAAATGATGTCGAAATTGACATCGGCCAAAACCTTGGCAATGTCATCGCATCCGTATTCGTTCTGCATGTCGTGTCGCGCTCCGAGGCACGTCCACTGAGCAGGGTCGGGTGCCAGCGTGACGGTTTGTTCGCTCCACTCGCGTGTGATTTTGAATGGCTGTCCTGTCAGAGCGGAATTGACCGTGGTCTTGTCCGTCTGTGCCTGGATGAGAATCACCAATTTTGCTTCTTTGAAGTCGCCGTGGCCACGCAACCGTACGGTGAGCTTCGCGTTAGTCAGATTCGTGCTATAGCCTTCTTCGGCAAAGCGGCTATACCGATACGGAAGCGCGCGAGTGTAATCGTCGTTGCCCTGATAGTGCTTCTTGATGGTATACGCCCACAGCATCATATGGAGATACCCCGCTCCCGGCGGAGCGTGGTTTGCGTCGGTCCACCAGGGACTGTAGCAGTAAGCGACACCGTCCCAGACGGGCAACTCGAACTTTCGACCGCCATACCAGCCGCCAGGGCCGTCGTCGAATGTTTCAATGTAAGTTCGACGTGCAGATGTGAGGGTGTCCGGCGCAGATTTGGAATCAGGCACGGCGGTCTGCGACGCAGCTTCGGTGACGGGTGGTTTAGTTTTCGGGCCGCATCCGCTCAGAAAGAATGCCAGCAAGCAAACCGAGCCGACCAAAGTCGACGTACCCCACAATCGTACGCGGTTCATCATCGAAATCTCCTTCTTACTGCTTGATAATTTGTATTCGATTCGTGTGGTTGCAACCGCCACACATCGCTGCCCTCCTTCCACTCGACGATGCGTTCGATTTGATCTCCGAAAATCGTCGTACAATTGTCATTTTGAATGCTCACCGGTTGACTACTTGAACTTCAAAAAGTTCATTATGATAAAACAGTTCGCTTCACTCGATTTTGGAGGAGTAACTCTTATGGCGGGAACTGACAAAAAGTCAAGACCGTTGGCGGATTCCTCATTCTGGCGCACAGAGTTGCTCAGTGCGACGGCGCTGGAAGGCGGCAAGCAAGATCGTCGGACGTTCATGAAAGTTTGCGGAGCCGCTTGCGGCTTAGCCGCCAGCGGTGAGTTGCCGGCCGCCGTTACTGCTGAGAAGTCATCCAAGTCGCGGCTGCCGGCGGAACTGGTCCAGTTCGGACAGACCGACTTGAAGGTGACTCGGTATTGCCAAGGAACAGCGTTTCGAGATCCAAAAGTCGGCCGCAGCGACAATCCGGCCGCCCGCAGTATTTTGCACGCCTGCTTGGACGTCGGTATCAACTTCTTTGATAGTGCCGAGGCCTACGGTTGGGGTGGTTCGGAGATGGTGCTCGGCAAAGTCATCCAGGGGCGGCGGGACGACGTGGTGATCTGCACAAAAGCGGCCCCGAGCCGGGCGCCAAACGACCCCAACAAGAACAAGTTCAAGCTTGGCGACCGCGTGACCTTCACGCGCGAGACGCTGAGGCGCAAAGTGGAAGGAAGCCTCAAACGGCTGGGTACCGATTACATCGACCTGTACCTGCTTCATCAGCCGGACGAAGCCGACACGCCGCCCGAAGAACTGGCCGAAAGCTTGAACGCCCTGGTTCAGGCAGGAAAGATCCGCTACTGGGGCGTCTCGAATTTCCCCGCCAGTCACGTGCAAAAATTCTTCGAACTCGACACGGGCCGCAAGGCACAGTTTCGTATTGCTGGAACGGAGGATTATTTCAACATCGTTGCCCGTGACGTTCTGAAGCCGGACCTAATTCAGATGCTCCGGCAGACTCAACTAGGCTTGATGGCCTTCAGTCCGCAGGATACGGGACGATTGGCTCCCGGCCGCAAAATCAGCAAAGCGATGATGCCGGTGGTCCGCGTACTCGAGGAAGTCGCGCGTGATTTGAATGCCACACGCCCGCAGGTCACGATAGCCTGGGTGTTGTCTCATCCGGTTGTCACGTCGTGTCTCGGTGGTGCTGAAAGCCCGGCACACGTGAAGGAAAATTTTAGCGGTACGCATCTCGTGTTGCCGGTCGACGCGGTCGCGAAGCTCAATGCCGTCAGTGATGTCTACCTGCAATACAAACTGCGGAAGCAACGTCAGAAGAACAAAAGCTGACGAAGAGACGCATGACCAAGACTGGGCTTCGCTCCTTGGGAATGAAACCCGCGTCGGGCAGAGAGTTCATTCAACCGCGAACCTTGGGAAGCGTACGATGAGAATCAGCGACAGAGGAATTCTGAACCGCGGCGAGCCCGGAACGCGACGCGCCGTCTCAACATTTCCGACCATGACGGCTCTCAATGAGGATCATCTACTCGCCGCGTATCGGGTCGGTACAACCAAGGATTCTGCTGATGAGACGATCGAATTGCGTCATTCTGATGACGGAGGTCGAACATGGGGCGCGCCGGCGGCGCCATTCGAAACCGAGTTGGAGGGCAAACAAGGTTCGCTGAAGGTGGCCTACGTAACGCCACTTGGCCGGGAGCATCTGATTTGCGCGGCAATGTGGGTTGATCGCGAAACGTTTCCCGGCAAGCCGCTGTTCAACGAGCAGACCGAAGGCTGTCTGCCGATGGCGATTCTGCTTGCCGATTCGCATGATCTGGGCAAAACGTGGACGCCCTGGCGGGTGATGCCGCTCCCCGGCGAGGTTGGCCCGCCAAGTTTGACGAGTCCGCTGTTGCGGCTAGCAAGCGGAAAACTTGCCGCCAGCATCGAGACCAACAAGCAGTACGACGACGCGTCCCAGTGGTTTCAGCGGGTTGTCTATATCTACTCCGACGACCAGGGACAGACGTGGGGTTCTCCTGTCACGGTCAGCCAAGACCCTACTGCGAGGATCTTCAACTGGGATCAGCGGGCCGGAGTCCTGCCGGATGGCCAACTCGTCACGTTCACCTGGACCTATGATCGCGAGACGACGCGCTATCTCAACGTGCATCGGCGTCTCAGCAGCGATGAGGGAAAGACGTGGACAACGCCGGATGACCTTGGTTTTACCGATCAACCTTCGCATCCGGCGATTCTCCCGGACGGTCGCGTGGTTGTCGCGTGGGTTGACCGGTTTCAGTCTCAATCGATTCGAGCCCGGCTTGCAGCGCGGTGTGACGCTCCATTTCTTCCGGAAACCGAGGTTGTGCTCTTCGAACTCGACGTGAACGTGCCGGAAACCGCCGCGGGAAAAGGAAACACCGGTGACCTGCTGGCGGAAATGGGGGCCTGGAATTTCGGACTGCCGTTTGCCGAAGCGCTACCGGACGGCGACGTGATGGTCGTCCATTACGAGGGGACGTCAGCTTCGATGGCAGCGTGTTGGACTCGTCTGACGCTTTGAGCGGCGCGGGAAGGAGACTCCTCAATGGGCGTACCGAATCGATGGCAACAGGAACCCGGCCCGCGACTGGAAGAGCCTCGGGCCCTCGACAACTCTAAGCTGCAGGTTCCCTACATTGCTCGCCTCCCAGCCGACTACCGACGAGCCACTGCACCGCTTTCTCCGCTTGAGGGCGGAACGCGGGGACCTTCATCCAGGCTAACACCGGCAATGAGGTCGTTTCCACAGCCAGCGAGATGCCCCCACTACGGGTGATCGAGCCTTCCTTGCCGTCCAGGTGACCGTCGACCGCTTGGAGATTGGCTAGTTTTTCGAGTAGTTTCTTGATGTCGGCGGCTTGTTTGCCGTTTGCTGCACTCCCTGCTACCAGGGCAATGAGATAGGGATCGTTCGATTTCTCCGCTAGAGAAGGCGGCGTTGACGTTCGAAACCATCGCCGCCTATGAGAAAGATTAAGGAATGGCTCAATCCCGATTTCGTTGAGTAACGGGATGGCAAAGCGTGTAATCCAGCGTAAACTGTACACATGAACCCGATTCAGCCCACAGCTAATACCGAAAGAAAGGCAATCGCCGAAATTGTCAAACCTGTCAACAGAAAACTCCCGTCGTCAACTGCTGATAACGGGAGTTCTCAAGATCGGTCGACAGAAATCACGAAATGGAATTACCGTGGATCCTGCCGAGTGGAAGTGGAAATGAGGTTCTT
>CAUZTK010000078.1:0-12945 GCA_963582395.1 Planctomycetota bacterium
TTCGCCAACTCGGCCGACCAAGAGGCAGATCTTTTGAGCAAAGCCTGGCTGGATGCGCAGAAAGAAACGGCTGTGGTTATGCCGTCCGTGGCCCGAACAGAGAGCAGTCCCGATTCGCGCGCCAGAGGCCGCGTGTTGTACATGAAAAACTGTTCGACCTGCCACAGTTCGACCGGTCGCGGCGATGGACCGCAGACCACAGCGTACAACGACAAACCGAATACGAATCCTCCACAAAAATACCCCGAACCGGGTTTGTTCGATGATTGGGGGGAATCGATTAATCCACGCGATTTGACGCGTGGCATTTACCGGGGCGGCCGGCGGCCGCTGGATCTGTATCGGCGTGTGATCGAAGGGATCAACGGCACACCGATGCCCCCCTTCAAGGGAAAAATAACCGATGTGCAAGTTTGGGACCTCGTGAATTACGTGTTTCACATTCCGTTCGAGAGGCGTGAACCGGTTTCGGGTGGGTCGCAGCATGAACCAACGACTGCCGCAAAGCCCGCGGCACCACAGAAGGGAACAGCCGGTGGATCATAGCCGATGGCTGTTGGATGAACTGTTGGAGAGTTCGACGTGAGATATTTTTGGGCAATTTTTTTTATTTTCTGGCCGATTCTGGCAATCGTCGTCTCCGCCATTTCGCCGGCGATGAATTGGTGGTTTCCGGGGACCACCGACGCGTCCGGTCTGCAGGGGCGGTCGGCGACACCGCTGGGCGTCGACATCGATAACCTGTTCTATCTGATTCTGGTTATTACCGGTGTGGTGTTCGTCCTGACGCAGGTAGCGCTAGGATACGCTTTGTGGACGGGTGCGCGGCAACGGGATGCAGGCGAACGGGCCTGGTTCTCACACGGCAGCCATAGCTTGGAAGTCATCTGGACGATTGTGCCGGTGGGCATTTTGCTGTTCATCGCCTTGTATCAAATGGACGTCTGGGCGCAATATCGAATTCAGAGCAATTTCCCGGAACGTGCTGTGAGAGCACCGGTGGCCGAGGTGATCGCCCGGCAATTCGAATGGCGAATCCGTTACCCGGCTCCGGGAAAAATTCTGCAACAGGAGCCGCAGCCGGACGACCTGTACACGGTTAACGATCTGCATGTGCCCTCCAACAAACCGGTGATGATACAGCTCCGCTCGGGCGACGTGCAGCATTCGTTTTTCGTGCCGAAACTGCGAGTCAAGCAGGACGCCGTTCCGGGACTGGTCATTCCGATCTGGTTTGAAGTGACCCAGGCCGACACTTACGAACTGCTGTGTGCCGAGTTGTGTGGCTGGGGGCATTACAAGATGAAAGCCCGTCTCGTGGCCCAGCCCGAAGCGGAGTTCGAGAAATACTTGAAAAACTTGCAACGAGAACAGAATGACGACGGCGTCAAGGACGAGCCCGAAAACGCTGACGAGTAGAACCACCAGGCGAACAGGAGGCGTGAGCCCTCTGTTGCTGACAGGCATCGAGTCCTTTTCAATTTTAGAACACACCAGCCGGCTAACGCCGGCCGCTCGCCTCGGAGCATTGAGACAAAAAAGGGGTGCGCTGCCGTGAGCACATTCGATCCAGCCTCGACACCGGAAGCGCTGGAACATGCGCTCGGCACTCATGCCGAGCATCACGAACTCAGCTTCGTGCGGAAGTACATCTTCTCGACCGATCACAAGATGATCGCCGTGCAGTTTTTAATCACTACGCTGTTGATGCTGATGGTCGGCGGGTCGTTGGCGCTGGGCGTGCGCTGGCAGTTGGCCTTTACGTGGGAGTCGATGCCGTTGATCGGGCGGCTTCTGTTTGCCGATCAAGGCGGGCAGATTTCGCCCGAGTTCTACACCATGCTGTTCACCATGCACGCCACGGTGATGATCTTTCTGGTGATCATTCCCATTCTAGCCGGCGCGTTCGGCAACTTCTGCATTCCGCTGATGATCGGCGCCGACGACATGGCCTTCCCGACGTTGAATATGCTCAGTTACTGGTTTATGTGGCCGGCCATCGCCTGTTTCGGGTTGAGCTTTTTATTCGGCGGGGGACCGGCGGCCGGTTGGACCTCGTATCCGCTGCTGGCTGTTTTGTTTCAGGCGGCCCCCGGTTCCGGCTGGGCACAGAACTTCTGGCTGCTGGGGGTGACGTTCATCGGCTTCTCATCGATGATGGGTTCGATTAACTATCTGACCACCATTATCAACATGCGGGCTCCCGGCATGACGCTGTTCCGCATGCCAATGACCATCTGGGCCATGTTTATCACCGCCATTTTGCAGGCGTTCGCCCTGCCGGTGCTGACCGCCGCCGGTTTCATGGCGCTGGGCGACCGTCTGTTCGGCACCTGTTTCTTCATCCCGTCCGGGCTGATCATCAACAATGCCGACCCCACCGTCGGCGGCGGGCAGCCGCTGTTGTGGCAGCACCTGTTCTGGTTCTATTCGCACCCGGCAGTGTACATCATGCTGCTGCCGGCCATGGGCATGGTTTCCGACATGCTCAGTTGCATGTGCCGCAAGCCGTTGTTCGGCTACAAGCCGATGGTCTATTCCATTGCGGCCATTGCCGGTTTGGGGTTTGTCGTCTGGGGACACCACATGTTCACCAGCGGCATGAATCCGGCTTTGGGCATGGCCTTCATGATCTCGACAATGATGATTGCGCTGCCCTCGGCCATCAAAACCTTCAATTGGATTGGCACCATTTGGGGCGGCGACATCCAATTCAACACGGTCTTTTTGAACTGTGTGGCGTTTGTGTCGTTGTTCATCGTGGGAGGCTTGTCCGGCATCTTCATGGCGGCGGTGCCGGTCGACATCTACTTCCACGACACCTACTTCATCGTGGGCCACTTCCACTATGTGCTGTTCGGGGCGACGCTGTTCGGCGTCTTTGGGGGCATTGTCTACTGGTTCCCGAAGATGTTCGGCCGCATGATGAACGAGACCGTCGGCAAGATTCACTTCGTGTTGACGTTCATCGGTTTTAATGGCACTTTTTTCCCGATGCACATGCTGGGCATCGCCGGCATGCCCCGCCGCTACGCCGATCCCTATTTGCATCCGTACCTGCATCACTTGCTGCCGATGAACCAGTTCATGACGATCTCGGCATTGATCATGGGTTTCGCCCAGTTCCTGCTGTTGGGTAACTTTCTTTACAGCATGTACAAGGGGCAGAAGTGCGGCCGGAACCCATGGAACGCCAACGGGCTGGAATGGTCGGCCCCGTCGCCGCCGCCCCACGGCAATTACGACATTCCGCCGGTTGTGTATCGTGGCCCTTACGAGTATTCATCACCCTTGTCGGAAGACAAGGACTATTACATGCAGACCGAACCTCCACCGCCTCCCCAGAAACCGGGCAGCGATGAGAATGACGGCCACCCGGAAGACACATAACGATCACATAACGAATCGTCGCTTGTGGCTGAGCCGAAGCGACGGTGGCAGAGGATTGTGCCGCTAAGCCGCAAGCGGCGCTCAACCGAGATTATCTCCCGACGATGACGATGAAGTCCCACGCCTACCAACCCGTTTTGCATCGCTTTGCCCTGGCGACCGCCTGTCTGACGCTGTTGCCGATCGGGGTGGGTGCGCTGGTGACCACGATGAACTGGGGTATGGCGTTTCTGGACTATCCCACGTCCGACGGGCACAACATGTTCCTGTATCCCTGGCTGAAGGCAGCCACCGACAAGTTTGCCGAGCATGGACATCGGCTGGCTGGTTTTGCGATCGGTGTGGTCAGTGCCGCCCTGACGTTGGTCGCCTGGAAGTGGGAAACACGGAAGTGGGTCAAGGTGGTCGCCACGTTGATCCCTTTCTGTGTGCTGTTGCAGGGTTTGCTCGGTGGGATGCGGGTGTTGGCAAACGACCCCCGGATGGCGATGGTTCACGGCAGTTTTGCCGCCCTGGTGTTTACGCTAATGTCGGCGCTGGTGCTGTTGACGAGCCGGTCGTGGATCGAAGCGGGAGAAAACGATGGGGGCTATGACGTTTCCCGATTGAAACCGCTGGCCGTGGCGGTTTCAATTATGCTCTTCGGTCAGTACCTGCTGGGCGGACTGTTGCGGCATCTGGGGACCGCCCTACACGAGCACATCGGGCTAGCGGTTCTGGCTTTGTTGGTCGTCATTGCCAACACGGTCGTCGTTCATCGCGGCGGCAATTCCTGGCTCAGGCAAACCGCTTGGATGTTGCTGGCGGTGGTGCTGGTGCAGATGTTGCTGGGTACAGCGGCATTCGTGACCAAGTTCGGCTTCGCGCCCACCGGTTATGTTGCCGTTCAGCACTCCGTCGGGCAGGTCGTTGTACGGACGATACACACCATCATCGGCATGCTGGTGTTGATGACGTCGATTGTTCACCTGCTGCGAGTTTACAGAGTAGTGGGACTGCGTTGGCAACGGTCGCCTGTGAGGTTAGAATCCGGCCGCCTCGACCACGCCTTTCCGATCGAAGGAGGCGTTCGATGAGCACGGCAAGCCCGGCCCCGTCGCCCACACCAACCGGTGCTGTCGGCATTTCGTTGCGGACAAGCGTGGCGGCAAAGCTGGCCGATTACCTCGAACTGACAAAACCACGCATCGCCGTGCTGGTGCTGGTTTCCGTCACGGTCGGATTCGTGCTCGGCTCGGCGGGCAACTGGCGAGTGGTTCCGCTCTTGCACGCGCTGCTTGGCATTGGGCTGGTGGCGGCCGGTTCCAGCGCCTTAAACCAGCTCTTGGAACGCAGAATCGACGCTCGCATGGACCGCACGGCCCACCGACCTTTGCCAGCCGGCCGCATGCTTCCCGGTGAAGTTCTGTTGTTTGGCCTGTCAGCCTGCGTTTTGGGAAGTTTGTATCTGGCAGCAACGGTCAACGTCGTCACGGCAGTTCTGGCGACGCTGACGCTGCTGCTGTACGTGATGATCTACACACCCTTAAAGCGTGTTACGGCGCTGTGTACGGCTGTGGGAGCGATCCCCGGTGCAATGCCTCCGGTGCTCGGCTGGACGGCGGCGGGGGGATGGCTGGAAGCCGAAGCGTTTGTGCTGTTCGGGATTTTGTTTCTCTGGCAATTCCCGCACTTTCTGGCCATTGCCTGGATTTACCGCAGCGAATACTCCCGTGCGGGGCTGCGGATGCTGCCGGCCTATCGGCCGTCGCTGCGGATGGCCGGTTTTCTGAGTGTCGGCTACGTGCTGTGCCTGCTGCCGGTCAGTCTATTGCCTAGTCGCTTCGCATTGGCGGGGGGTAGTTATTTTCTGGCTGCCACTGTTTTGGGAATTGGATATCTGGTGTGCGCGATCCGTTTCGCACTCACCGAATCGCCGCAAACCGCCCGCGGGCTGGTTCTCTCGTCGCTGTTATATCTGCCGTTATTGTTGTTGGCGTTGACTTGGGACCATTTGCAGTTATTGAGTTGAGTACGTGGCGAGCGGGGGGGCGTTAGCCCTCTGGTCCCGCAACACACCAGCCGGCTCACGCCAGCCACTCGCCTGAACAAGTAGGAAACGAGAAAACAATGACAAGCGCACAAGCGCCGCCGGTCGTCCGCATGGGACTGCCCATCCCCAACTCTAAACTCGGGATGTGGTTGTTC
Source organism: Planctomycetota bacterium (assembly GCA_963582395.1). Taxonomy (GTDB): domain Bacteria; phylum Planctomycetota; class Planctomycetia; order Planctomycetales; family Planctomycetaceae; genus CAUZTK01. The sequence continues at coordinate 5,578 of CAUZTK010000078.1, forward strand.
CTGGGCACCGAGATCATGTTTTTCACCGCGTTCATCGGGACGTACCTGGTGTTGCGGCTCGGCTCGGTCGACCAGACCGGCAGGTCCGCCTGGCCGGTCGATCCGGAAGTGACGCACATCCACGTCTGGGCCGGCGCGCTGAACACGTTTGTGCTGATTACATCCAGCTATTTTGTGGTCGTCGCGCACGAGGCGATGGGCCGACAAAACTTCCCAAGAGCAAGGCAGTTTCTTACCTACACATTCGCGGCTGCCTGCCTGTTTCTGGGAATCAAGTCTTACGAGTATTACGGAAAGTTTGAGCACGACATTCTACCCGGCCACATTGCCGAGACGGACGATCAGGCCATGCGGAAGGTCGTCCGCGAGATGGAACAGGCCGTCACCTCGCGGATGAACGATCTGGTCTCTGAAGGGGACAATCTGCAAGAGAAGCGAGCTCTCTTACAGCAACAGGCCGAGGGGTCAGATGCTGCTGACGAACTGAAAGCGCTGGTGGCCCTCGATGCCGAGTTCACCAAGCTGCGCGATCACGTGACCGAAAACGTATCGCTTTCGGCTCCGCTGGAACAACGCGAATCGATCGTGATCACAACAGATGGCAAAGTCATCACCGGTTTCATCGACGAAGCAGCGGCGCCCGGCGAAGCAGCCAGTGATCCTTCCGTTGCGCCGCCACAGACCGGCGGTAATAACGTCACCATAAAAACCAAAGACGGTGAAACGCTCACGATTCCCGAAAGCGAAATCAAAGAGACTCGAGCCGGTGCCGAACCGCCGCCCATCACGCTGCATGAAGTCAAAGAAAAGATTGAGGACCTGCAGGCCAGCCCGCAATTTGGTGGCTGGTTGTCTTCGGTGCACGAGCCGCACCCCTTTCTCTACGGAAATGTGTTCGCATCGAGCTACTTCCTGATGACCGGCTTCCATGCCTTGCACGTGATTGTGGGAATCGTTCTGTTCGGCCTTGTGCTGATGCAGGGCACGCGGCTGAATGCCGGCTGGTCGGAGTGGGTCGAAAACTGTGGCCTGTACTGGCACTTTGTCGATTTGGTTTGGATTTTTCTGTTTCCGTTGCTTTATATTATTTAGCCGCTCTCACACAACTGGCGAGCGGGGGGCGTCAGCTCCCCATTTCGAACAACAGCCGGCTAACGCCGGCCACTCGTCAAAACGTGACCACAAAATCGTGAGGACCGTCGAGGAGACGAACAGGTATGTCGGAAGACCACGGGGGCGGGCATCACACCAATTACTTCGCCATTTTCGGCGTGCTGTGCTTCTGCACAATCATATCCGTTGTGTTTGACTGGATTAGTCCAGACAACAAACTCGTGCTGATTGTGCTGGTCTTGGGAGTCGCCGTGGCGAAAGCGCTGTTCGTGATGGCGTATTTCATGCACCTGAAGTTCGAGGGAAACTGGAAGTTTCTGCTGCTCTCGCCCACGGTCATTCTCGCCATGGGTCTTCCGCTGGCCCTGTATCCCGACATCGGCGTGCACTATTACACCTTGGCAACGCCGCAGGCGCAGCAGACGGTCGAACACGATGATCATGCTTCCGAGGAAGCCGCGGCCTCCCCCTCACATGACGAATGACAAACCAAATGGCCGTTTGCGCGGCTGAGCAGGTCTCACAGGCTCGCGAAACCCAGAGATTTTGATTTAGGCATTCGTCATTCCCATGGAAGCCGCCATTGACATCCGGGGGCTGTTTCATCAATACGGCGAACATCGGGCCTTGGCGGGCGTTGATTTTTCGGTCGAGAAAGGCGAAATCTTCGGGCTGCTCGGTCCGAACGGCGGCGGCAAGACGACGCTGTTTCGCCTCTTGAGCACGCTCTTGCCGATCCAGGAAGGGCAGGCAAGCGTGCTCGGCTGCGACGTCAAGAAACGGCCCCACGAGGTCCGTTCGCAAATCGGCGTCACCTTTCAATCACCGAGCGTCGACCTGAAGTTGACCGTGCTGGAAAACCTCCGCCATCAGGGGCATCTGTACGGGCTTTGCGGTGGCAGCCTGCGCGGGCGGATCGACCGATTGCTGAACCGGCTCGGCCTGAGGGAGCGAATCCATGATCGGGTCGAATCGCTTTCCGGAGGGCTCCGCAGACGGGTCGAGATTGCCAAGGGGCTGCTGCACGAGCCGCAGTTGCTTTTGCTGGACGAGCCGAGCACGGGTCTCGATCCGGGCGCTCGGCTAGATTTGTGGAGATCTCTGCATCAGTTGCAGGCCGACACCGGTGTCACGGTCCTCTTGACGACGCATCTGATGGAAGAGGCGGAACGTTGTGACCGGTTGGGCATTTTGGACCGGGGGCGGCTGGTGGCGCTCGGAACGGCCGACGAATTGCGGGCCTCGGTGGGAGGCGATTGTCTGACGATTCAATGCCAGAATTCCAGCGAGCTGGCAACCCGAATGACCGCGGAATTTGGGATCGAACCGAAACAATTCGGCCAGACGCTCCGTATCCAGCGGGATCGCGGTCACGAACTGTTGCGCGAGTTGATGGAGACCTTTTCCGAAGAGATTACCTCGGTTTTGCTCGGCAAACCGACACTGGAAGACGTCTTCATCGACCGGACTGGACATCGCTTTGGGGAGGAAGCGTCGAAAGTTCAAAAGTTGAACGTTGAAAGTTCAAGAGTCCAAGAGTCGAACGTTGAGAGTCAAGAACTGGGCCGAGTCGGCTCGGAAACCGGCAGGGCCTCTTCGCGGGACTGGTTGATCTTCTGGCTGTCGGTCTGGACGTTGACCGTGCGGGAGTTGGTGCGATTCTTCCGCCAGCGAACGCGGCTGGTGGGGGCGCTGGGGCAGCCGATCATTTTCTGGGTGCTCTTCGGCGCCGGGTTGCGAGGGTCGTTTCAGCCACCCGAGTGGGCGCCCGCGGACATGACCTATCAAGAATACTTTTTCCCGGGCATTGCCGTGCTGATTGTGATGTTCACGGCCATTTTTTCGACGATCTCGATCATCGAAGACCGCCGCGAAGGTTTCCTGCAAGCGGTGCTGGTGTCGCCGGCGTCTCGTTTGTCGGTGGTGCTGGGAAAATTGTGCGGTGGGACTGCGCTGGCTGTACTTCAGGCGGGGCTGTTTCTAGTCATCGGCCCGGCGCTGACGTTTGTTGGTCTGGCCCCTACAATTGAGTGGAACGTTTCGGCGGCCGGTTTGTTGGAGACGATCGGATTCCTGGCGCTGCTGGCCTTCACGTTAACCGCGTTGGGTTACGTCATTGCCTGGCCTATGGATTCGACTCAAGGTTTTCACGCCGTCATGAGTGTGTTTCTGATGCCCATGTGGCTGCTCTCCGGCGCATTTTTTCCCGGTGATGAAGGCTGGCTGGCCTGGATCGTGTGGCTGAATCCGCTGACCTACGGCGTGGCTGGCTTGCGTCGGTTGATGGACGAGCGGTTGAGCAACGCGCCGGGGGAAAGTCTGCCGGTGCTAACGACCTGCATTTGGGTCACCTGTTTATTTGGCGCGGTGTGCGTTTGCACGTCGGTGTTACTGACCCGCCGACAAACATCGCGGGATACCCGATAGAAGCGGTTTCAAATCTGGGAGGGCGAGGCTCCTGCCGAGCCGGGCCTGTAAGAAGCTCGCAAATCGTGGCTCAGCGGGAGCTTCGCCCTCCCGGATATCGTGAGATCAGTCATGTCAAAAATTGAATCCTACCCACCAGTGCAATTTGTGAGATTGCTGCAGCGGTTTTCGGCCGTGCTGCTGGCGTTGATGGCGGCCATCGCCGTGTTTCTCTTCTGGCGATCGCAGCCGGAATTTCCCGCGGAACCACTGAAGCCGACAGACTCCGTGATCGTCACGGCTTCCGGGTCGGCCGATCAACAAGAAACGCCCACGGTCGATCGCGAAAGGAAAAGTGAGGAGGTCGTCAAGCCATCGCCGTCCGGCGGGCAAACGCAGGCTGAAAATCAGACGACGACATGGGGGATCGTCGAAGACTTTGAGCTGACCGAACGCAGCGGCCGGAAAATAACCAACAAAGATTTGCGGGGCAGGCCGTGGGCGGTCTGCTTCATATTCATCCAATGTGCCGGCCCCTGTCAACGGATCACCGGTCAGATGAGACTGCTGCAGGATCGGCTTGTTGGCAAGAAAGTGCGGTTGGTCACGATCACGGTCGACCCGCAGCGAGACACGCCGCAACAGTTGGCCAACTATGCCGACGCGTTCGGGGCTGATAGGAAACGCTGGTGGTTCCTGACGGGCGATCAGCGGGAAATTTATCACCTGATTCAGACGAGCTTTCAGATGCCTGTGCGTGAAATGGTGGGCGCAGATAGCAAGCCGGGCTTCGAGATATTGCACTCAACAAACGTGCTGCACGTCGATGCGACCGGACGAGTCCGGGGCAAATACGACGCGCAACAAGATGCCGAAATGGCCGCCTTGGGGAGAGCTTTGCGGAAGGAAGCGGACGAGCTTGAACACCAGGACCGGACGGTTTTCGAGCCACTCGACGGCGACGGTCCCATCGAGGCACCCCTGCCAGCAGCCCCGCCCACCGGCAGAACATCCACGGCGATCAAGGAACGTTAGCATGGATGTTCCCGATTGGGTCACCGCGCTGCCGCGAGTCAACGCTTCGTTGAACGGGCTGGCAACGATGCTGTTGATATCGGGGCTGGTCTTGATCCGTCGAGGCAACCGCCGGGCACACAAGCGGGTCATGCTGTCGGCACTGGCTGCTTCAATTCTGTTTTTGGCTTGTTACCTGCTATATCACTTCGCTCTGTGGCATTACACCAACGAAGGCTCGAAAGCGTTTACAGGTCAGGGCGCGGTCCGTCCTGTGTATTACACCATTCTGATCAGCCATGTCGTTCTGGCTGCAGCGGTGCCGGTGCTGGCGTCGATCACCATTTATCGGGGGTTCAAAGCCGAGCGGGAACGGGATGACAATCTCGTGCGCGAAAAATGGGACCGTCACAAGAGAATCGCCAAAGTCACTTTTCCAATTTGGGTTTACGTCTCCGTCACGGGCGTTATCATTTACGGTATGCTGTATCATTGGCCGGCAGGTTGAGCAGTGACCGGTTTTCGATGAGGTATTTCGACATGAGACGGCGATTCCTGTTGGTGGCGACGGTACTCGCCGGTTTTTGGTTTGGTGGTCCGCTTGTCGAAACCGCACACGCCTGCCCGATGTGCCGCGCTGCCAACGAAACCAACGACGCCCTGCCCCGCGCCTACATGTTCAGTATTCTGTTTATGCTGGCGGTCCCGGCCACCCTGCTCACGGGTTACGGAGTCGGTTTTTACCGGCTCTCGAAGAGACAGCAAGACGAACTGGGAACGACAAACGAATTCTCGGACGATCCACCAGCCGGGCAGTGAGCATCAGCGGCTTGTGTTTCAATCGTTGTCCGGGTCGAAGCCGGCGACGTCGAAATAGCAGTCGATCGCCAGCCACAGCGATCGGGCATATCGGAAATTATAAAGCGGTACCAGTACGCACATAGCGGCTAATGGTCGGCTCAGGGTCCGGTTGTCGAAGCGGATGCCGAAATGTAAGGCGACGTACAACACCGCCGTCAACCCGTAGTTGATGTACGTCGATCCGAGAAAATAACCCGGCGCCCGTTCGTACTTCAAATTGCAACCTGGGCAGTGCGTGTGCATCTTGAAATAGCCGACAAACAGCCTGCCCCCTCCGCAGTGCGGACAGCGCAGCCGTAATGCACGCTTGAGAATTGTGCCGAGTGGTCTGTGCGGCAAGGGCCTCTCCTGATGCTCAGTCGGCGGAGATGTTTCGCCGAACCGAAGCGCCTCAGCGTTCGGTCTTACAGCGCCTGTGAAAACTTGTAGAGAACCCAGAAATTTCAGAAAATCCCTGGGTTCTGACAGGCGCTCTCAACCCATTTTAGTGAATCAGACTCCGATTCGCTCGGCCAAACAAGCTTGCTGCACACCAGCCGATGAGGCCGACGGGGATCACTGAGCGTCGATGATACGGGTTTACTTTGACCTGCTTTCACGGCGACGGCTGCTTGAGACGTGCTGCTTTCTGTTCCTTATCCTGCTCGTCCCATTTCTGGCCGACGATCCAGCGTTTGTTGAGGACGCGGCGTTCTTCGATTTGTTCGGCTCTAAGCCATAATTCCTTTCCGCGCAGCTTCTCGGCGTTTGGGATGTAATACTTTTTCTGGTTTTTTCCGTTGCCGAGTTTGATGACAAACTTTTTTTGGCGCCGATATCCGGGGACGAACAGGTTGCAGAAGAAGTTGAGGACTTTTTCAGGATTGGTTCGATTGACGATGACCTGTTCGATTTCCAATCGTCCGTCTTCGAGCTTGCGATCGAAGACCTGCACGAAGACGTCTCCCAATCCGACCTTGACCGGCCGGTAGACGCGAAAGTTGTGCTGCTCCGCGGCGTCGATGATGAAGTCGATCGAGAGGACGTCGCTTCCCAGGCTAGTGTTTGCAGGTATGGTGAGGACCATTGGCAGACTAAACTGTTCGCCCTTTCCCAAGGGGATCTCCCAACTGGTCGGGTCGGCTTCCCATTCGGGCGGCATGTTGAGCTTGGCCTCGACACTGACACCTTGCGAGAAGGTGTTCAGGCCGACAATGGCATTCGAGTGTCGGCCGGTCGCGCTGGGAATATTGCCCTTCTCTAACTGGCTGGCCAGCCGCCAGCGGGTGACCGCTTCGTTGCAGCGTCGGATGATTTGGGGCACCGGTCCGGCTTCGATGATGTGGAGTTTCGTCTGCTCGTCGAAGGGTAATCCTTTCTGCCGACCCCAAATGTCCATAACGATGACTTTACTTTTCTCGCCGAGGTAAATATTTTCGGCGACAGGCTCGTCATTCCAGATGAACAGGACGACTTCATCGTCCCGAGCGAACGCGTAGTTTTCACTGCCGCCGAGCATGGAGAAGGAGCCGATAAATTCAGCCCCTTGCAACGCCAACGCGGTCGACCGCCAGGGAAGAAACAGTAGCGTCGGTGCGCCGAGCGGCTGCATCAGGCCGTGTTCCTCATCAAATATGTTTGTGGCAAAAATGGCCTCAGCACCCCCAGTTTTGGTGGAGACCATTCGTTTGACGAGATCCGAACCACGTTGAGCCTGTGTGAAGTTCGATTTGAAGAGTGGTTTGAGCAGGATCCACATTGGGATGCTCCCTCTGGCCGTCTTGCGGAGCCGTTCGATCAATTGCGGGCCGGTCAGCGGTTTTTCGATCGCTTCATCGTCCTCGTCGTCGGGATTGCGGCCGTCGATCGAGAGGAAAGACTGCGGTATCTGTGCGCGGAGCGGCATGGGAGAGTCCCAGTCCCACGGACACCGATTTGCGTGTTGCGACCAATGCGGTCAAATTCTGTTTTCACTGGAAGAATAGTTTCCGGAAG
>CAUZTK010000079.1:0-12894 GCA_963582395.1 Planctomycetota bacterium
ACACCTGCTCGGATGCCGAGAAGACCCGCAAGCAGAAACACCAGACTGGAAACCACTTACGATCGAACAACGATGCGCTGTATAACTTGGAACTACTGAGGTTCTCTTCACCTCAGACGGCCGGCACCTGATCACCGCCAACCAAAACGGCACGATCTACGTCCTGCGGCTCAAAGAGTGGTCCGCGAATCCCAACGTACCAAACATCGAGGACGATCCGAGATAGAGGCCGAATCGTCCCGTATTCTCAATCCTTTTTTGGGAATGCCGTGTAATGACCGAATTTTAACACCACACAGCGAGTGCCGTAAAACGTCCCACGCGAGCAATTCGGGATTGGTGGCCCGGCGGCGGTCGCAACCCGCCGTTTACCCGGCGCATCAATCGAACGTTTTTTGGGACTCGCTACGCTGAAGCCGGAGTGCGGCCAGGATCGCATCTGGTCTACCGTCTTCTGGTCGATCTTGTCTGCGGCCACGAGCAAGTCGAAGACCTTGGTTTGCCACGCTGCCAGCAACCATTTGGTGTCTATCTTCGACAGACAGATGAAGGTGCCGTCGGAGCCAAACGCACCGTCGGTCGCGATGGCATGGATGCCGGCTTTCAGGGAAGGCAATCGCTGTTGGAGAAGTCGGTACCCTGCGATGAGTCCGTCGAAAGCGATTCCGTCGAAGACAGGCCGTGATCGATTGGCAAGACTCAAGCAGGGCGAACGGTTGGCATCACAAGTGCGGGCAGCAGTCTCATGACAAATCTGGTCGGGCATTTTCTGCTGTTTACGATCATGGCGGTTTTGTTCCTCGCGGTCCCGCTGATTCTGGGCCACTTTCTCAGGCCCAAGCTGCCCACACCCGATAAGGACGCGATTTACGAATGTGGCGAGCCGACGATTGGCACCAGCTATGTTCAATTCGATTTGCGATTTTACGTCGTGGCCTTGTTGTTTATCATTTTCGACGTCGAAGTCGCCTTTTTCTTTCCTTGGGTGATGCTCTTCGGCGGGGCGACACAGTTGGCCGACAGCAACCTGAGCGATCGAGCACGAATGGAAATCAGCGCGAAGTTGTTAAATATCCCGACTGAAGACGCAGCGGGCATCGCACCCATATCGTCCGAGACGGCGCTGAACCTGGCCGACATCCTGGTGTTCTTCGGAGTATTGCTGGTCGGTTTTGCCTATGTGTGGAAGCGGGGCGATTTGAATTGGGTCCGCGCCGTCGCCGAGAAGGCCCGGCAGGCTCGGGCTGGTCCCGTCTCACCACCCGCTTCTGAACCGGAACTCGAACCGCAGTCGGTGGGCTCCGGATGAAAGCACGGCGAGCGGAGGGGGTCAGACCGATGTTGTGACGACAGTGCAACACGTCAGCTTTGCAAAGGTACCAGCCGGCTTACGCCGGCCGCTCGCCGAAAAACGGGAAAGTGAATTATGAACACCACCGAGTTGCATCAAATGCTGGTCGATCGGTTCGGCGGGGATAAAATCACCGGCCTCAACGCCGAAGCCAAGGATCCCTGGATTGAAGTTTCGCCCGCGGCGTTTCACGAGGTGGCCCTGTTCCTGAAATCCGACGAGCGCTGCCGTTACGATCATCTGAACGATCTGTGCGGCGTCGATTACCTAGAACCGGATCCCAAAAAGCGGCCAAATTCGAACACGAGCCTCACGTCGAGGTCGTCTATCACCTTTCCAGTTACGAATGGAAGCATTCGACGGTCATCAAGGTGAAGCTACCCCGCTGGAAGGACGACGTCGTCGGCGAACTTCCCGAAGTCGATTCAGTTTCGGACGTGTGGGCTATTGCCGATTGGCACGAACGGGAAGCTTACGATTTGGTCGGCATTCGCTTCTTGGGGCATCCCAATCCTAAACGCATTCTCTGTCCCGAAGATTGGGTCGGCCACCCGCTTCGCAAAGACTACGAGTTCCCGCTCGAATACCACGACATTCGAGGAAAGTAGTGAATTGTTCGTTGTCAGTAGCCCGTTGTCAGTAGCAAAGGGCCGCTGACAACGGATCAACCCCGTTCAGTCAAAATGCTGAGACGAACGTTTTGTACTGCGAAACTATGGAGGCTTGTGATCGCAACGGAGCAGATTCTCGGTCGAAGTATGGGGGCGAACCGACTCGCCTGAGTCCGCCGAGCCACTCGTGGCATTGGACCTAGCCCTGCGACTAGCCGAGTACCTCGATGTTGCAGTTCGGCAGATTTTTTTACTGTTCGGGCATGCTCCCAGAATGAGTTTTCAACGGGCGGCTAGAACCACCGTTGCCGTTACACACGCACTTCAAAAATTGCTTCGACTTCGACCGGAATGTTGCTGGGTAGCGAGCCCATGCCGACCGCGCTGCGGGCCCCTTTGCCGTTTTGCTCGCCGAAGACCTGCACCATGAGTTCGCTGAAGCCGTTAATGACTTGCGGCTGTTTGGTAAAGTCGGGCGTGCAGTTGACCATGCCGAGGACCTTGACCAGCCGTACAACCTTATCGAGACTGCCCAGCCTGGCGCGGACACTGCTCAAAACATTGAGTCCCACGACTCGGGCGGCCGCGTAGCCCTCTTCGAGGGTCAATTCACCGCCGACCTTGCCCAGAAACTCTTTCCCGGCGGTCCTGCGAGGTCCATGTCCAGACGTAAAGAGCATGTTTCCGGAAAGAACGGCCGGGACATAGATCGCCACCGGTTGCGGAGCGGGCGGGAGTTTGATGCCGAGTTCGCGCAATCTCCGCTCGGCCCCGGAAGAGAATTGTTTGTCATCGGCGGCGCCGTTGGCGGTCGAAGGCCCGAAGCTGCGGACAAGGGCCGGCAGAATCGCTCCGCCGGTGGCGCCGGCTGCCACCAATAAACTCTCGCGCAAAAAGAGGCGGCGGTTTGTACGTGTCGTCATGGGCGTCGGTCCTTTCCGTTTGGATTGACAATTGGATTGAAAACGTTTTCTTCGCCAAGAGCGGTTGTACAAAGGCTCTAAGGGGTTCAGCAGAACTTCGCGGTAAGCAGCAGGGATGAGCTGATGCTGCCTTACAGCAGCCCCGGAATCGGGTCCCAGCTCGCCATTGTCTGCGAGACCTCGTTCGGCACTCCGCCGGTGATGCGAAGTTCCCCCACGTTGAACAACGTGTGCAGGATCGTCGCCACCAGGTTTTTGATGACGATCGGTTTGATGTTGTGACGGCTGTCGCCGGTTGTGAAAGAACGAACGATCGAAACCTGACGGGCCAGCTTGCTAAAGGTGCTGCCGAACGTCACACCGGGAACGGTCGTGGCGATCTCGCCGGTGACGCTGTGAATCCCGCTGGGAGCAGTCATCTTCGGATCAAAGGTTTCCACCTGGCTGGGACCGCCGTGCATGAATAGAAAGATGACCGATTTGCCGGTCACCGGCGGCCCCGACTCGGCAGCTCGGGCGCGGTCCGAGAGCAGTCCGGGCAGCGACAACCCACCCAGCCCAAGACTACCAATCCTGAGAAAATCACGGCGACCGTAACGGCCAAATTCGTCGCAGAAGCTCAGCATGGCAGACCTCCGTCGCCTGGATCGTACACCCATCCTACCCTATGTATTGATATCAAAATCTGCTGATTATTTCCAGTATTCTCGCCAACCCGTCGACCATCATCGTCACGTTCCGGCGGCTTTCATCAATCCGGCGGGAGCAGTTCCGGCGGCAAAGTTTGAGCGTCACCATTCGGCCTGAGTTCCGCGGCTTCGCCCGTTTCGGTTGCCGAAATCAACCAAAACCGTCACCTTATAGTTTACACTGAGCTAGAATCTTCTGCCGGCAATCAGATCCTGATTTGGGTTCGGAAGGTGAATGTTGCTCCAGTTTGATGGTTTTGACTTTCGAAGACCGAGTTGCCGCTCGCGGCATAGCGGACCACACCGCTCCGCTGTTCTCTGCAACGACTCACGCACAAGAGACCGTTTGTGATGTCCATTCCCCCCGAAACCGTGCGACAAATTCAAGAAGCCGTCAATACCGACCGGCTGCTGGAAACCGCGGTCCGGCTGGTTGAGGTTCCCAGCCCCACACGTTCTGCCGCCGCGGTGGCAAATCGGCTCGATGAGATCATCCGCCACGATCGGTTCGAGGTCGAACGTCCCGAGGCCGGTTGGCCCGACGCCCCGGCAGTCGTGGCCCGGTTTCATGCAAACGGCAGCGGCAGAACACTGCAGTTTAACGGTCACCTCGACACGGTGCATCTGCCGTTCGTTCCGCCGCGCGTCGAAAACGGCAAGCTGTACGGCAGCGGTGCCTCGGACATGAAAGGGGGTATCGCCGCCATGGTCGAGGCCATGCGCGTGCTGCAGGAGACCGATTTGCTGCCAGCCGGTTCCGTTCTGCTCACGGCGCACGACTTGCACGAAACACCCTGGGGAGACGGCAGTCATGTGGATGCACTGATCGATGCCGGTTACATCGGCGACGGCGTGTTGCTGCCGGAATACCTGTGCGACCGGCTGCCGGTCATCGGACGCGGATTGGCCGTCCTGGAAGTCAACGTGACCCGCTCGGGAGCAGCGGTGCACGAAGTGTTGGGCGGCATCGATCAGCCGAACGTCATTGAGGCGGGCGCGGAGGTCATTCGGCGGTTCGCCGAACTGGACCGACAATTGTCGCAACAAACGCATCCGCTGGCCGGTCGGGCCAGCCTGTTTGTAGGCCGGGCGGCCGGCGGTGAAATCTACAATCAGTCGCCGATCGAATTTCAACTCTCTGGCACGCGGCGCTGGCTGCCCGGAACGTCGATTGAGCAGGTCGAACGAGAGTACCGCGCCATCCTGACCGAGGTCGCGGATGCTCGCGGAGTGACTGTTGAGGGCCGTTTTCAACTGGCCCGAGACGCTTTCCAGATCGATCGGGAAGATCCGTTGGTACTGGCGGTTCAGGCAGCTTATCAGTCGGCTACGGGACGGGAGCTGCCGATTGGCGCCAAACCGTTCGTCGACGACGGCAACTCGTTCATCCGCCGTGGTGGAGTGCCGGCGGTCACGCATGGCCCCGATGCCAAGGGCGCCCACACGCTGCACGAAGAAGTGTCGGTTGACGAGCTGGTCCGGGTGGCGGTCGTCTACGCGCTGACCGCAATCGCGTTTTGTGAAGCATGAACAACAGCATGTTGAGAAAAGGGTAAAGGACGCATGACGACAGACGCTCCGGAAAACACGACCGAATTGATTTCCGACTCGCAAATGACCGAGGAGCAGTTTCTACGGCGAATTTTCATTCGAGCCCAGATGTCGGAGTTCGCGCAGAACCCGCTGCTGATGGTTCGGGCCGACGGGGTGCATTACTGGGACGTGCAGGGCAAACGGTATCTGGACGCGCTGTCGGGTATTTATGTGGTCAGCGTCGGGCACAATAACCGCCGGGTGATCGACGCCATCCGGGCGCAGATGGACGTGATCAGTTTTTCTCCAGTCATGCACGGCTCGAACCCGCTGGCCATCAAGCTGGCCAACCGGCTGGTCGAGCTGGCGCCGGGAGATTTGGCCGCAGTCAAATTGTGTTCGGGCGGATCGGAGGCGACCGAAGCGGCGTTCAAGATGGTCCGGCAGTACCACAAACTGACCGGCAACCCAACCAAGTACAAGGTGATTTCGCGGTATCTGTCCTGGCACGGCTCGACCATGGGGTCGCTGTCGGCTTCAGGTCTCGCGGCGCGGCGGACCGTCAACGAGCCGCTGGCTCCGGGGTTTCTTCATGTGTTTCCGCCAACCTGTTATCGCTGTCCGTTCGGTAAGGAGTATCCCGGCTGCGAACTGACCTGTGCCAGCCTGATCGGCGACGTGATCGAGATGGAAGGTCCGGAGACGGTGTCAGCGGTCATCGTCGAGCCAATCGGTCACACCGGTGGCGTGATCGATCCGCCTCCGGAATACCTGCCCATGCTGCGGGAGATTTGTGACCGTCACAACGTGCTGTTGATTTTCGATGAAATCATCAATGGCATCGGCCGGACTGGCGAGATGTTCGCCGCGCAGACGTTCGGAGTCACGCCCGATTTGTTGTGTCTTGGCAAAGGTTTGAGCGGCGGTTACGCGCCGCTGTCGGCGCTGCTTTGCCGACAGCATATTGCCGAGGCCTTCTGGGGCGAGCCGGGCGCGAATCCGGGATTCGTTGAAGGACATACGTTTGAAGGCAATCCGATCTCCTGCGCGGCTGGTTTGGCGACGCTGGATGAAATTGTCGAGCGGGACCTGTGCAGCAACGTTCGACAAATGGGCAAACGGTTGCGAGCCGGTCTGGAGGGCCTCGAAAAACATGGCATCATCGGTGACATCCGCGGCAAGGGATTGTTCCAGGGAATCGAACTGGTGCAGGACCCGGCGACCAAACGGCAGTTCGATCCGCCCATCGGCGTCGAGATCGGACGCCGGGCTCTGAGTCACGGGCTGCTCACCCGCTTCGATCCACACTGGCTCGCGCTCGGACCTCCGCTGATAGTAGACGAAGAGCAGATCGATGAGATGATCGACATTCTGGACAGAAGCATCAGCGAGGTGCTCGCCAGTTGAGTTGCCGCTTGCGGCATAGCAGACCGCGCCGTAATCAACTAAAGAACGGCATAATCGGTCGTCCGTTTGCAATCGGCATGGGGCGGTTTAATTGGTCGTGAATCACCGTTTCCGGATCGAAACCGAGCGCGTGGAAAACGGTCGCGGTGATGTCGCCGGGCGTGGCCGGGTCCTGATGCGGATAAGCACCGGACGCATCCGACACGCCATAATCGCGACCTCCGCGAACCCCGCCTCCCGCCATCAGGACAGTCCCGCAGGGGGGCCAATGATCGCGGCCGGCATTTTTGTTGATCTTCGGTGTTCGGCCGAAATCGCCCGTCCAGTAAACCAGCGTCTCGTCGAGCAGGCCGCGCTCCTGCAGGTCGAGCAGCAGCGCGGAAATCGACTGGTCGGTCTGCGGCAGCCGGCTCTCCTTCAGTTTCGAGAAGTTGTCCTGGTGGGTGTCCCATCCGCTGATGGAACGCGAATAATAGACTGTGACAAAACGAACGCCCGCCTCGACCAACCGCCGGGCCAATAACACGCTCTGTCCGTACTGAGTCCGTCCGTAACGGTCGCGGACCTTCGCCGGTTCATCTTTGATGGCGAAGGCTTTTTGTGCGGCCGGTGACGTGACCAAATCCATCGCCCGTTGCTGGTATTCGCTCAAACCTTTGACGGCGGCGATTTTGTCGGCCAAGCGGCTCAGGGCAACCAGATCCCCCAGCGTTTTGCGGCGATCGTTCAAACGCCGAACGTCGACTTCACTGGGCAAGGTCAGCTCTTTGACGTCGAAATCGGACGCGTTCGGGTCTTTCAGCACCCACAGCGGATCATACTTCTTCCCCAGAAAACCGGCGAATTCACCGGGAGTGCGAAACGGGCCGTCGGCAATCATCGTCGGCAGCGACACGAACGCCGGTACGTCCCGCTTGTTACTGTCGAGATAATCAACAATCGAGCCGGGATGCGGAAAGTCGGTGGCCGATGCGTTCAGCGTCACAATGTTCACCAGCGACTCTCGACCGGTCAGCGAAACAAAGGCCCCCGGATTGTGGCTGGAACTTTTATGGTGCACGCTACGCACCAGCGAGTATTCGTCCGCGATTTTAGCCAGCCTCGGTAGATGCTCGGTTACTTGTCTGCCGGGAAGGTTTGTCTCGATCACCCCGAACTCGCCCCGAATTTCTTTCGGCGCTTTCGGCTTGGGGTCGAAGGTGTCAAGGTGACTGGGACCGCCGAACTGGAACAGAAGAATGACACTTTTGGCGGTCGCCGATTTGGTCTTTCCTTCCGCCTCGGCGCGCAACAACGCTGCTTGGCCAATGCCCAGCACTCCCAGTCCGCCGACTTTCAGTAAAGCCCTGCGGTTCAGATGCGAACGAAGAAAGTCGTCACAGCAAATTCGGCCTGCGGATGCCATGATGCATGCCTCCCTCGGCAGGCGTTGGTTGTCTCAACAGGAATGATCATGATATTATCATATGTCGTCTTAAAGAGTCTACGGATAACACCGCGATCACCCTCAATAGAACGAGTGCTTGGAGATGATCGGCGGAGCTGCTCGCCCACTCTTCAACTCTTCGGGTCGAAAGGTGAACGATCGATGCAGCTCTTCGCCAACGTTGGTTCTCGACGAGACCTGTTCCAACCACGGCTGGCTGCCGTGGTATTGACGGTAGCTTTGCTGCACTCCTCGACACCGGCCGCTGCCTCTCAACCGAAAGATGAATCGCAACCAGCGGCCGTCCGTTCGGGTGAAACCGCGTTTCCCCCAGACATTGTCGAAATTGCCGTCGAGCCGCCGGTCGTCATCTTGTCTGGCCCGCAAGACCGTGTGCAGTTGCTGGTGACGGGACGCAACGGCCGCGGGGATCTCTTCGATCTGACGCATCTGGTTAGATTGGTTTCCCGCTCTGAAGAGATCGCAACTGTTTCGGCCAAGGGCGTGGTGCTCGCACATCACGGCGGGACGACGGCGCTTATCGGACAAGTCGGCGACCGGCGCCTCGAAATTCCGGTGAGAGTTGCCGAGCGATCCGACTCCGACCCTGTCAGTTTTCAGCACGAAGTGGTGCCGATTCTGACCCGATCCGGCTGCAACTCCGGAGCCTGTCACGGAACGCCGACCGGCAAAAACGGTTTCCGGCTGAGTTTGCGCGGTTACGATCCAAGTCTGGACATCGACAGCTTGACTCGCGAAGTCCACGCCCGACGGATCAACCATCTGCGGCCCGGCGAGAGCCTGATCCTGCTCAAGGCGATAGCCGCGATTCCGCACGAAGGGGGACGCCGAATCCGTCCCGGCGACGAGTTGTACAAGCTGTTGCGCGACTGGATTCGTCAGGGCGGACGCGACGATGTTTCCAGCGTGTCTGCTTTGTCGCGCCTCGAAATCTTTCCCCGCCGGCGGATTCTCGAAGCACCGGCCCGGTCCCAACAGTTGCGCGTAGTCGCACATTTTGTCAACGGATCGATCCGCGACGTCACCCACCTCACGCGGTTCAGTGTGAACGACCCGGAGACCGCCGACGCCGAACCGGACGGACGAGTCGAAAAACGCTCGCGTGGTGAAGTGACCGTTTCAGCCGAGTACCTTAACGAGATGGTGACGGCCAATCTTCTCTTTCTCGAACCGATGCCAGAGTTCGTCTGGCGCAATCCGCCGGCACAGAATTATGTGGACCGTCACGTTTTTACCAAGCTGAAACTGCTGCGGATCGAGCCGTCGGAATTGTCTGTGGATGACGAATTTCTGCGTCGGGTTTTTCTCGACACGACGGGGACTTTGCCGACGCTGGAGGAAGCCCGAAGTTTTCTGGCCGACACCCATCCCGAGAAACGTGCCCGGTTGATCGACTCGCTGTTGGACAAGCCGGAATTCGCCGACTGGTGGGCCATGAAGTGGACCGACCGGCTCGGTTGCAATCAACGGTTTGTGGGGAAGATCGGCGCCATCAAATATCACCGCTGGATCTCTGGTGCGATGGCCGTCAACATGCCGGAAGACCGGTTTGTGCGTGAGATTTTGACGGCCGGCGGCCCCAACTACTCGATTCCACCGGCCAGTTTTTGGCGCAGGCTGAGGAAAGGGGGGCTCGGTGCGAACCTCGATCCCCGCTTGGCCGCCGAAGAGATTTCCCAGCTTTTTCTCGGCGTGCGGATCCAATGTGCGCGGTGTCATAATCATCCCGGCGAGCGCTGGACGCAGGACGATTACTACGGACTGGCGGCGTTCTTTACCCGGGTGAAGTTCAGAGTCGGCCCCTTCTTTAACGGCCGTTACGACAAGGAGGATACCGTCTTCGTGGTCGATAGCGGCGAGATCCAGCATCCCCGAACCGGCGGCACCGTCTCCCCGAATTTTCTCGGCAGCCAATCGGCCAAGATTGACGCCGATCAAGACCGTCGGGTGCCGCTGGCGCGCTGGCTCACCAGCCCCGAGAATCCGTTCTTTGCGCGGGCGGCGGTCAACCGTATCTGGAATCACCTGTTCGGTCGGGGCATTGTCGAGCCGGTCGACGACTTTCGCAGTTCGAACCCGCCCAGCCACGAAGAGCTGCTCGACGCTCTGTCGGAAGATTTCATCCGTCACGGTTTTGATCGCAAGCAGATGATCCGCACGATTCTCAATTCCCGCACCTATCAACTAAGTTCAAAGACAACACCCACAAATCTCGACGATACGAAATACTTCTCGCATGCGCGGGTCCGGCTGCTGCAGGCAGAACCGCTGATGGACGCCATCTGCCGGGCGACCGGCACGGCCGAGAAGTTTCCGGGTTTTCCGCTCGACACAACAGCGGTCGAGCTGCCCGACGGCGAATACAAGCATCCGTTTCTCGAAGCGTTTGGCCGGCCAGCCCGGGCCATGGCCTGCGAATGCGAACGTGATCCGAACACGAATTTGGTTCAGGCGCTGCACCTGGTCAGCGGCCGGTTCGTCCACGAGAAAATCCGCAGCGACACCGGGCGGGCGGCCCGGCTGGCAGCGTCCCAGCTCGCCACCGACAGAATCGTGGAGGAGCTGTTCCTGGCCACCCTAAGTCGTTTTCCCGGCGAGGCCGAGCGGCAACTGCTGAGCAGAAAGCTCGAAGCATCGAGGCGCGAGCGCAGGAAAACCGTCGAGGATCTTCTCTGGACGCTGCTGAACCACGACGAGTTCTTGTTTCAGCACTGATTTGTCGCCAAACCGTAATAAACTTCATCCTTCAGACGCCAACATCTCCCGTGCCTGCCAGATCGATTCCAGCACGAAGTCCACGTACTTTTCTTCCGAAAACGGGCTCATGATGTACGACTTCAGGGCCACAACCGGTTCACCGTAGTCAGTTTCGCGGTAGCAGTCGGTCAGCGAAATGACGACCCCCTTGCCCTGCAACGCGGCTTGGTGGACCAGTTCGAAAATGCGGCGGTTGTAATCGTTGTGCGCCCGCAACTGTTCCCGGTAGCTGGAATCGGTCATTTCGCGTTCCGTGACGCTGAAGGTGTCGACTCCCGCCGGGTACACTCGAAATAGCGTCACCGGACCAAAATTTTCACCATTCAGCACGGTGGTCCCGGAATGCCCTTCCAACTGTTCGCGCAGCGCCTCGGCCATGGTCACCAAATGTCCCAGCAGCGCTCGCAGCCCCTGTTTACCGAACAAATGCAGGTTGGCCAGCGCGGACATCGGACCCGAGCCGCTCCGCGTCGTTTCCAGCGTAAATTTGCCGGGATGATAATGCCCCGACTGGAACAGGTAGGGCATTGTTTCATCAGAGCGCGTGATGAGTCGCAGGTCGGCAGTGTCGCGGACGAGAAACAAACTCGACACATACGGCGTGAATCCGGTCTTGTGAAAGTCGACGCCGGCCGAGTCGGCCAGATTCAGGTGTTGAATCCGCCGCTTGGTCCCGGCCAGGGCGCGGAGCGTTCGATGACGGAAGTCGAGCGGATTCTTGGCGAAATCGTAATCGTTGAAGACGCTCCAGGCCCAGCCAATGACCGCATCGGCGTGGATGTGCGGCCGATAGTCGAGACCGAATTCTTCCACCATCTCATTTCGGATGCGGTGGATGGCCTGCAGGTCGTCGAGTCCGAACGCATCGGTGGTCCCCATGGTGGCGATGATTGCGGCAATTTTTCGGCCTTGCCCCAACAGATCGCGAAGCTGGGCTTCCAGCAGGTCGGAACGGATTTCGTTCTCGGCGGTGGTCGGCACCCGGACGACGCTCTCCTGGCCCAGTCCTATCCAATTGGCAATCGTCAGGCAGGCGTAATGCGCCTGATCAGAGCAAAGCAGCAGGGCCGGCTCGCGGACTCCGGACTGCCCTGTTCCGGGACAGGCCTTCTCCAGGCCGATCTTCGCGCCGTACATTAAAGTCCCCGTCCCGCCGAAGGTGAACACCCCGCCCGCTTTTGCGGTGTCGTAGCCGATCAGATCGGCCGTCATCGCGGTCGCTTCGACCTCCGCCACCGCGACGCAGCGAGACGACTCGTCGCTGCACATGTTCGGGTTGTAAAGGGATGGCAACAACCCGCCAATGATGCTCGGAATGGTCGGCGAGGGGACCACGTTGATTTGCGAGCGCGGATGCCCCCAAATGAACATCCCCGACAGATAATCGACCAGATGCTCGGAGACCTTCTCCAGGGTTTGCGGATCTTCACTGATGCGGGCGGCGCGGGCCGCGTTGTAATCGAGTTCTTCGGGTTTTCCCAGCAGCGGCTTGATCGACTTCATGGCATCGACCTGGTCCAGCGCCCGCAGGAACGAAAAGACGAAATAGGCATCGTGCACGCGGTCTGAAATCGGCTGCGGGAATGCCTGACGCAATGCCTCAACAATTTTCCGATAGGGTGCGGTCATGGAATTGACTTACGGAATACGAAGTCACATCTTTGCCCGGCAACACACGGGCGAGACAGACATCGATGCGGGAATAAAAATCCGATTGCAATCATACAATGCCGTTGACGAAGACGCGTGGGAAACTGTTTCGGTACGGCCCGCTGGTCCCGCCGGCGATTCGTCGATCGAGTTTTCGTTTGACAGTGCGGGGCCGCTCAGCCACAAGCGGCGACTCGACCTCGGTAACTCTTACCGAAAAAACGAGAACAAAATTCACGTTTTCGCCAGTATTATTCAGTCTCAAAGGGCGAACAATAAACTATAGACAGCCGACAAACGGTAGAAGCCCATCAACCCATACGAAATTTTAAGAATTTTCAAACGGCTGCTTGACATCGCAATCTGACTTTGGCATACTCGGTCTAGAGTGGCCAATAGCATATTTGGTTTTACTCGCATAATATTTTCAATTTTCTTTGTCCGGAATCTCGGGCAGGAATCGTTTTTCTATATTTCGATTTCTTATTATCTTCGTTCCTTATCGTTGCAAGGAGAAGATGATGTG
>CAUZTK010000080.1:0-12803 GCA_963582395.1 Planctomycetota bacterium
GTGTTGCTCTGGGTGTTGCGGAGTTCCTTGCCAATCATTCCCAGCAACTTTCCATCGCGGGTGGTGAGCACTCCACCGCCGGCGCCCGGATTATTGGTGACGGCGTCGACCACGTACACGTCGCCGGCATAGGGGGTCTCGAACGTCCCCCGCCGTGTCGCCAATTTCGTTCGTGCCGCAATCACACCGTGCAGCACCGAGACCGGTTCATCGCCGGTGGCCACCTTGAACATGTTGCTGAAGCCGAGAATTCGTGTGCCGGCCTCTGCCGACGTCGCCCCTTCCAGATCGAAGAACGGCAGGTCGAGCCCTTCGGCGTTAAGCTTCAAGACGGCCAAATCAAGCTGTGGTTCGACGCCCAGCACCTTGGCGCCGAATCGCCGGCCGTCATCCAGGACCACCGTCACTTCATCGGGGTCGAGAACGTGGCTCCAAACAGTGACGAGATGCCCCTCAGCAGAAACGAGGAAGCCGGTCCCGTAAGCGTACAATCCGCGGATGCCGCCGGCCCCGAATATCTTCACGATGCGTGGCAGCACCGAGCGAATTGTCTCGCCGGTTGACTGGGCTGCCAGCGTTCCGCTGCCGCCCATAAGAATCAGCGTCAGCAGCAGAATGCGTCCGACGTGCTGTCTCATCGATCCTCTCCCGAATGGCCCTGAAACCTCGATACGAGGGTCCCCGTCCGTCAGAGCCTTCCCGGCCTCTGCAGCTTCGATCACTTGGCACCGGTCTTTCCCAGCGTTTCGGTCTGGGCTGTTCGTTTCACTTTAGGTTCGGTCGACAATTGGGCCTGTTTGAGATTGAAGGTTGCGAATTCTTTGCCGCCACGACGGACCGTGATGCTCCGCGGAAGTTTGCGACCGTCGAACTCGGTCAATTCACTAAAACGAACCTCGCACTCGTCGACGTCTTCCGTCAGCCGGCTGTCGAACCCTAACAGCAGACCCTCCGTTTTGCTGAAGTACCAACGCGATTCGACTCCAGTCAACACGGCGACGATCACGTCGACGTTTTCGTTGCCACCGTCCAGCGGTTCGCTGCCGAGATAATAAAAATCGGTAAATGTGCCGCCGCCGGTCGTCAGCAGCAGCTTCAGGTGGTGCATGGCCATCAGCAGCCCGCCGGTCCCAGGGGGCTCGTCGATGGGATCGGCACCGTCCAACTTCTGCAGAAAGGCCCGTGCGCCGAGCGTTAGGCCGATCCCGGTTTCGGCCAGGGTGAATTCAAAATTCCGGCCGGTCGTCGATTTCCCGGTCAGGAGCCACGTTCCGGTACGGTCCGAAAAGTCACCGAGACCCTCGAGACCTTTGAGCGTTCGCTGCTGCTGCAAAGTGTTGAAGTAGAAGTTGGCGTAACCCTGCTTGGCGACGTACATGTGCTTGTACTTCTCGGGGACAGTCGGATTCGACCGGAGGGCCGGCAAAGATGGTCGCGGAGATGGTTTTCCATCGTCCGGCTGTTGACCGTCGGGTTTCTTTTCATCAGATTTTTTTCTGTCGGGCTTCTTCTTGTCCGGACGAGCTGGTCGTCTGCGTCGGCGCGTCGTCAACTCCGATTTGCGGTGCAAGGCACGCAATCGGACGACGACCTCACGGGCCTCTCCCTTGTAGCGGTAAACCAGCGGCAGCTTCCAACCTTTGGGATAGATCCCCAGAATGTTCTTAAACTGGTTGACACTACGGACCGGGCGGCCGGCAAACGAGACGATTTCGTCGTCGATCCGCAGGCCGCGCCGAAAGGCTTCCGACGTCTCGAGAATGTTGTCGATCACGACCGATCCGTCCGCTTCGGTCGTGACGGTTGCACCGAGCGTCGCATGATCGACGATTCGACCGCCGCGCAGATGGTCCATAAAATGTTTGATCTGGTTGATCGAGATGGCGTAACCGGCTCCGACATTCACGCGGCCGCGTTTCTCGAACGAGCCGCGGCCGTTGATGCCGACCAGTTCGCCGTCGTCGTTGAAGAGCGGACCACCCGAGTTGCCGGGATTAATCGACGCGTCGACCTGAATACAGTCGGCATATTCCAGAAAGGTCCCAGCCGGATACTGATAACGGTGTACGCCACTGATGATCCCGTAGGTCACGGTCGGCTGAAAGTCGGTTGCCAGCAGAAAGGGATTGCCCATGACATAAGCCCAGTCTCCGACCTGCAGCGTGTCGCTGTCGCCGAGTGGGGCGTAGGGGAAATCGTCGCGGCCGAACAGTTTGATGAGGGCCACATCGCCGGTGGGATCGATGCCGACAATGACCGCGTCGTAGAGCACGCCGTCGTTAAGCCCGCACTTCATGAAGGTGCCGGCTCCGTTGATGACGTGAAAATTGGTCAAGGCATAACCATCGGACGAAATGATGACTCCCGAACCGCCGCCCCCACCCGTCGGTGAAAAGATGGCGCACACACTGGGAGCCACCCGCTCGATGACCGTGATGCGGCGATTCTGCGCCGCGATGACGGCGGGGTCGATCGCCCCGACCGACGGAGTCGCGGCCCACGGTAAAGGCAGCAGCAGCCCTGCCAGAATCAGTCGCTTGCGGAACATCGTCCACCTCCGTTCCATCGATCGTTTGTTTGCACACTTGTCGTTGCGGACGCCGACGGTCTGATCTCCGCTGGTCCGCCCGCTCTGCTCATTTCGTCACTCGGGCGTCCGCCAGATCGAGATGATCGGAGATGTCGAGGTCCCCGCCGAAGTCGACGAGAATTTCCAGGTCCCGCACGTCCGAGACGTCGAGGTCGATCTCGCGCGACTCGTCGCCGCCACGGACATCGGTTTCCAGCAGCGTTCTCCCGTCGCCACTGATCACAACGTGCACATCGCCCCGGCCGATGCGGGCCACGGCGTAATCGATTCCCATCACGGCCTTGAAGCGGCGGTAATCGGTGTTGATGCGGTAACGCAAAAACGTTCGCGAGTGAATGCACAAGCCGCGCGAGAAGGTGCGTTTTCCAAGCCTCAGTGGCCCGCCGTCCAGGTTTCGATCGCGGCGGTATTTGAAGACGATGTCGAAAAACGGCGTGTATTTGACCTCTCGCGGCTTCATCTGCGACAGATAGCGAACCTTGCCGAGACTGAAATCAAGTTCCTCGAGCACCGCAGCCGGGAACTCGACCTGCGAACCGGCCGACAAGGTCGCCGTGAATCGTCCGGCCTCCCAGACTAGCCGCTTGATCTGGAGCCGCCCGCCTCCGTGCAACAGGGCCTCGCACAGGGGTTTTTCTTGTTCGGCTGTGCGGCGGGCGTAAATCACACCGAAGATTTTTTCGCGCTGAAGAGGAATCTGCTGACCGTCGAGCAGAAACTTGATCTGCTTTTCGTCGATCTCGCCGACGAGTCCTTCCAGATGGTCCAGAACGACGACGTCTCCCTTTTTCTTAATGACCAGTAGGTCCCGCTTGAGTTCCCGCGCGCAGAGTTTTTGCCAGGTCTCCTCAACGGCGGCAACTTCGTCGTCGAAGCGAATGTTGGCCAGCGCCGGCAACGCCACGTCGAACCGTCCCAACTGCGGGCTTTCGAGGACGGCCATTCGGCCGGTGGTGGTCAGCTTGCTGCAATCGATCTGTGTCCCGTCGGTGAAGGTCGCCCGCGCGGTTTTTCCAGCGGCTGGTTTCACTGATGAAGCGGCCGTGAACCGGACGCCGAGCAGTTCCGCGAGCGGAAGTTCGACCTCGTTGCCGTTTTCACTCAGCGTCAGTGAGGTCGCGTTCAGTTGAACCAGCTCGCCGCGATGCTCGTCTCCCGCAAGCGTCGACAACTGCACCGGCGGCGCGGCGACAGCAGCCGCAACAAATAGGATTGGAACGAGTCCCATGTCAACACCTGTTCGATTGGCCTATCGGTTCGGCCTCACCCGGCTGCGGTGATTGGCAAGCTTCTTGAAATAGGCGTCGGACGCCTGTTTGTAGTGCAGCGGGAGATGCTTGTTAAGGAGGTTTTTGGCGCGGGCCTCGGCCTTGGCTGGAAGGTTGCCCCAGCCTCCCTGCGACCGGAAATTCTTGCGGTCCACCTCACCCGGCGCCTTTCGACCGCCGATGTAACTATCCTGGGCCGGGCTGGACGACTGGTTTCCCTGCGGCCGGCCGGAGTTGCCACCGCCCCCTCCGCCCCCCTGCTGCTGTTCTAACTTCTTGATGATCTCGTCGAGCGTGGCGATGATTTCGTCCTCTTTCTTCTGGACCTTCTGGCCGCCGCGTCCGAACTCGAGCCGCCTTTTGACATCCATCATCTTCCGGGCCACCTCGTCGAGCGACTTTTCACGCAACGCCTGAAGTTCGTACTGCATCAGCTTGGCGACGGTCGAGTAGCTGATCGGTACCTGCTCGGTGTTTTCGAGCAGCAGCTTCAGCGTCGCCAGCCCCTCCTTTTTCATGAGCAACTGGTGTTGACACACCGCCTTGAAAAATAGGCAGCCGGCCGGATCGACCACTGTTTGGGGATCCAGCCTCTCGAACGCTTCCAGCCCCTCGTCGTACAACCGGCGTTGAGTCAGATAACGAGCATAAAACAGACGCAAATTGGCCGTGTCAAACTCGTCGGCGTCCTCGCGAGATAGCAACCCTGCCTCCGGCGGAACCAGCGGTGCTCCGACCAGAGCGCATGTTTCGACGAATCTCGCCGTTTCCGGATCGACGGTACAAAAGGTGGCGATCACCTTCTCGAACAGCGCGCGGGCGGATGTTCCCTCGTCGGAGATCGCCCAAATTTTTCCGACCCGCTCGCGAATAGTCGGATCGGAGACTTTCTGAACGGCGACCCACTCCAGGGCGCGGGAACGAACATCCGAGGCCGACGGCGCCGCGTACAACTCGTCGTCAGCCTGCACGGTTGCAGCGACCGAGCCGGCAAGCACAACCAGCCCGAAACTCACGAGCGTCAACCGTTTGACGTCGAACATCTCATCATCCTTCGGATCGTTTTTGGACCGCCGGGCCACTCTCTAACGGTTTCTGCCGCTGGCCAGATCGTAGGTCGCCTGCTGAATCCGTGCCTGACGCGAGGAGATCTGCCTCAGTTGGTCAACCACATCTGCTTCGGTCGCCTGTTCGCCGTCGATCAGACGGCCGAGCCCCTTCGTTCGCCGGTTGACCCGTAACTGCAGCGAGCGGAGCATCTTCAACTCTGCCAGCTTCTCGACCAGCTGCGGCTCTTGTTGTTGCTGTTGTCCTTGTTGTTGTTGACGCTGCTCTTCACTTTTCTCCATTTCTTTTTGGAACGCTTCGATCACTTCCTGTAAGACCTCGATAATGTCGAGCTCGATCGACTGCGTTAGATCGGCGACCAGCTCCCGTTCCAACCGCCGCGCCACGGCCAGCATGTCTTCGCGTAATTGTTCGACAGCTTCGGGAAACGCGACCGATGATCCATCCTCTTTTAAGAGGGTCAGTGCTTTGGCGGCATCCAATGCGATTTCGTCCTCTTGAACCGAGAGTTCTCGGGCCCGCCCGGCATGCCGAGCCTGCCAATCTTTTTTAGGGGTCTTGCCCAGACTGACCGTGCCGTTGTACACGATGAGCTGCAAGGCCAACATTTTTTGGAACCGGGCTTCCAGCGCGGCCAGCAGAAGCTGCCGTTCTTCTTCCCGTAGCTGGCGGAGAATCTCTTCCAGCTTTTCCTTGGCTTTGATCAGCTCGGCGATTGCTGCGTCCTCATGACCGGACGCGGCATCGCGCTGCTGTTTTTTCAGTTCTTCGATGGCCCGTTCCATTTCCTGACGGGCCCGCTCGATTTCATCACGCCCAGGCGTTTTGTTCTGCTGCCCCGAATCACCCGGTTTTCCTTCACCCGATTTCCCTTCACCGGGCTTTCCCTCACCCGGCTTTCCTTCACCTGGTTTTCCCTCGTCCGGTTTCTCATCACCGGACTTTTCCTTATCCGGTTTTCCTTCCCCGGGTTTCCCTTCCCCCGTCTTTCCTTCACTCGGTTTTCCTTCGCCGGGCTGAGCATTTCGCTGAGCATCCTGCTGATCGATCTTGTCGCGGAGGCGCTTCGCATCGGCGGCAATCTTCTGTTGCTTCCGTGCCAAGTCGCCTGTGTTTTCGCCACGCTGAGTTCCGGCCTGATTGTCCCTTTGTTTGTGGTAGATTCTGTTGAGGTCCTTGAGGATGTCCTGGATCCGGGCTTTTTCTTCTTCCAGCCATTTTTTGCGGTCCTGACTTTGCAGCAATTCGAGCAGCGCTCTCAGGTGAACGACCATCTCAGCCTGGCGCTCAATCGCGTCGCCGTATTGCTTGTTCCGCAGCACGACGACAATCTGTTCCATCTGCTGGGCAATGCGATCGCCTTTGCTCTTGCTGATCGCGCGGATCAGCAGATCGGCCCGTTCTGGATCGGTCTTGCGCATGTACTCGGCCATCTGCAG
The DNA here is from genome assembly GCA_963582395.1 of Planctomycetota bacterium. Classification (GTDB taxonomy): domain Bacteria; phylum Planctomycetota; class Planctomycetia; order Planctomycetales; family Planctomycetaceae; genus CAUZTK01. Next base: position 6,366 of record CAUZTK010000080.1, read on the forward strand.
CAACGTTTTCTCGAAGCGCTTGTAGCGCATCGACAGCGCCCCTTGCTTGTCGGGCAGCGGCACCGCTTGGGGGTCGGCGCCGATTCGCGAATCGGCCGAATTACCGGGTGGGATGCCGCCGGCTGGCTGGGTCTCGCTGTTGGGCTGGGCCGACAGCAAAACTGCCGTCAGGCAGACAAAAACAGGTGCCAGAATTGCAATCGTTAGACGTTGAGGCTGCATGAATTCACATCCTTCGCACAACTTCGCCCAGTTTTCGAGAAACCGCGGGCCGGGCAGGCAGCGCTGCAAGCTCCCCGCCGCTCGGGGTTTAATCGATGCCCAGACGTTTCAGTTTCTCAATGGCTTCTCTCTTCTGCTGCTCTTTTGTCTCATCGGTCAGCGTTTCTTCTTCTTTAATAATCGATTCGAGGTCCCTCAGGGCTTCATGGAATTCGACGAGGTCTTTCATTTCACCGAGGACTATCCGCATGTGCTGCAGCATCAGCGCAATCGCCTCGATGCTTTGGTCGATACGAGGTTTCAGGTCGATCCCTTTGTCGTGTGCCTGTTTGAAAAGGTTGACGGCCGAATCGACGGCCGGAAAGTCGTCGGTGTTAATCCCGTGCAGCGGGACCACGACCAAACTGTCGATGCGGGCGACCATCTGTTCGGAATGAACCGCATTGTTGACCAATTCTTCGAGGATTTTACGAAACGACTGCTCGATCGCCTTGGTTTCGGCGGCGTTCTTACGGACCTGGTGCAGCGAACGGCCGGCCGAATTGCCGATCGCCGTGTCGATCTCCTCAATCTGCTGCCGATGGGTTTGTTCGTCATCCGGTTGTGGCGAAGCGGCCCGCAAAGTCTCCGCCTCTTCGACCCGGGCGCGGTGCAGAATCAGGTCCTGTTGTGTCTCCTGAACTTCACGGATGATCTGCTCGAACCGCCGACGGAGGTTCAACTCCTTGCCATACAGAATCGACAGCAACTCTTCGTTGCTGACGATGTTGAACGTATATTGCTCGCCGCGCTGCTGGTGCGGCCCATTCAAATTGTCGCTATCTTCGGCATAGACAGTCAACGTCAACTTTTGTCCGATTGCTAGATCGAGGGGCAGCATTTCGAACCGCTCGGAGGGATACCGATCGTCCGGCGAGCGTTCGAGGACAAAGTCTCGCGGACGATCGATCGGCCGAGTCCGGAATTGTCGGACGCGCCAAGCCTCCTCGTCGTCGACTCGGAAGTTGAAGTGAGCTTTGTGAATGCCGTAGTCGTCTTTGATTGCTCCGACAACAGGAATGACCGCCTTGCGGGTAATGGACATGCCGACCCCGCGTAACCGCGTCTCCACGACCGGGGGTTGATCGACGATGCCGCTGACGATCAGCTTGGCCGGATCGGTGCTGGTGATGTCGTCGGTGTCGGAGAGGTAGATTCGCATCGGGCTGTCGGCGAGCAGCGGAAGCGGCCCGTCGTCAAACATTCGCGATGGGTCGGCCAATTGCTGCAGCGACCGGCTGCTGAGAACCAGAGGCACGTCGAACTTCGACCCGTCGGACATCTCGCCGAGGACCCGGCTGAGCGATTCCAGCATTCTCGTCATGGCCTGGCGGGCATCGACTGTGTGAGATAGCCGTTCCTTTCCGGCGGCGTCCGCCTGATTCAAAACAACCAGTGTCTTTTCGAGTGCGGGGAAGTCGTCCGTGACGATCCATTGCAGCGGATCGAGAATCAGCGCGCTCATGCGCTCTAGCATCAAACGCGAGTAGACGGGATTCCTATCCAGCTTTTCGAGTAGTTTACGGAAAGATTGTTCGATCGCGGCGGTTTCTGTGGCTTGTTGGTGAATTTGCCCCTGAGCATCGCTGTTTTCCTGGATTTCGCTCACCGCGCGGACAACCTGACGAAGCCGTTCGTGCAGTTCCATTTCTGAACGAATCAAGCGGAACCGCCAAACGGTCTCCGGCGGGAGTTCTATCTCCCGACTGGCCGTTTCCTCCCCAGCGAAAACAGTCAATTGGGCCGATCCCGACTGATCGTCACGGATGGGCGCCAGCGTCAGCTCGAACACATCGCTTTGCAGCCGAACACCGAGCAACGGCTTGTTGGCGGTCGCGTGCATGTAGAAATCGGTTTCCATCGGCAACGAGGTTTGGGCGCCCTGCACCAGCACGTCGGTGCGGACCGGTTTGTCGTTCGAACCGAGCGTATCTAGTCCGGTGTAATCGGGAAAATCACATTTCAGGACAATGCGGTCGACGAGCGGAGGATTGACGACGTCGATGCGGTACGGCTGGAGATTTGCGAAATCGCCTCCTTTGACGTACAGCGTCTCGATGCCGTCGACCAGATTGACAATAGCATGCTGAAACTGTCGATCATCGCCAGACCAGCAGTTTAAGGTGACGTGGCCGCCCCCACGGCCTTCGGACCGCTGATAAGTCAACGTCACCTGTGAAGGAACCATCCACGGCACACCCTGTGCGTTGTTCCCCTCGGGCACTTTGACGACGAGCACCAAATCTTCGCCGCGTGGATGCCGGTACAGGCCGGGCCGGCCCGCCGTCGATCGGCCTTCCGCATCCAGAAAGTCTTTCAACTGATCGTTCGGCTGTGCGATGACTTTAACGAGCAGCGTCGTCTGCCGATTCCAATAAATGTCTTTGAAATCGACGTAGGCCTCCTTCCAACGGGCCAGCGCCTGCTGATTCATCACGAATAGCGATCCGACAGAAACCACAAACATGAACGCCAACGCGGCTGCTCGTTTCAGAGGCCCGCGATGGAAGACCTCGGCAACGTCAAGTCCCTCGACCGCCCGGCTGACGTCAGCGACGGTTCTGGCCAGCATGGCCGTGGTCAATTCGGTTTCATGGCTGGTGGGGCTGCCGAAGGCTTCGACGGCTGTGATCAAGCGGTCGTCCAGTTGCGGGAACTTGCGTTCCAAAACAAGCGCCAGCGCTTTGGAGCGCATGATTCTCAACAAGGGCAGCATCAACCAGGCGGCAAACAATAGGCCGCCAAACAGCGCGGCCCACGAAAACAGGACGCGGAACCAGATCGGCAATTCAAGATTGCTGACTTTGAAGTAGCCCCAATCCAGGGAAAAGCTGAGCCAGAAGAGGAATCCCAGCATCACCAGGATTCGAGCGAATGCGTCGAGAAAAACGTACTGGCGAATTCGTTTGCGGAGCCTGCGCAGCAGCGAACGTATTTCCGGACGAAGCCGTGTGTCGAATCTTACGGCCATGGTTCGGGGTCTCAACAGTAAGTGCGTTTGTAGTTACTAAAGTCCGCTAAGCCGCGAGCGGGTAGAATTTTGGATGAGGGTTTCGATGTTCCATCGGTGGACTTATGCCAGTTTGAGCAATTTGCGGGTCAGCCATTCCAGACTCAACAGCCCGACGAGCAGGTACAACACCCAATCGCGATCCCACAATTCCTGCGGGCGGTCCTCGATCTCAAACGGCTGACTGCGGTCGGGTAACAATGCCGGCGTTTCCTTGGCCGCCATCTCAATCGGCAGGTAGCGACCGCCCGTATCTCGGACCAAGTCGTGCAACAGGCCGGATTGCTGCTGTGGGTTTTCGAACTCCAGGTTGGGAATCTTCACGACGATCGTCTTTTTCTCCGACTGTTTCGATTCGGGGACGGGAAGCAGGAGGGTATATTTGCCGGCTAAACTGGCGCGGAAATCGCCGAAATAATATCCCGGTTGCTCTTGATCGGCAAACAGCCTGCGGGGCGGAACCAGATTACGGCCGCGCGGATCGATGACTTGTAGATCGACCGAATCTTGCACGAGGGGCTCATACTGAGGGTCCAGCAGCTTCGCGCGGACCTGGACGGTCTGACCGATCAGGTATTCGCTGCGCTGGGGCAGCAGCGTTCCGCGGCTGGTTCCCTGTTTGAGTCGACCGATGCCCGCTTCGCGGATGAGCTTGGTCCAAAAGCGGTCGTAGTACTCATCAGAGAGTGAACGCATCCGCCAGATCTCGGCGCTGCCGAGGTAGAACACTCGGCCCGCTTTGTAAAACTGGGATGCGAGCAGAATGGGTTGCCCATACTCGGTGCGGGTGCGAGGATCGGAGAACTCGGCGTAAACAGTCGTGCCCGCTTTTGGACCACCAGTGGGGTAGCAGCGAAAGACGCCTTCGAACTCCTTCCAGACATCCTGTGCGGCCGCCACCTGATCGGTCAGTTGCAGAAATTCGATATTCGTGCCGGCACGAGTGAACTGGATCTGCCAGGCTTGGTCAGAATCATCGTCACGAAAATCGATCAGAACGGAATTGAGGAATACGGGATACAGTTCTTGAATCAACTGCATTTCCTCTTCGGCGGCGGCCAGCTCGGGCGTGTAAACGTCGCCGGCCACGAGAATCAGTCCACCCGCCAAGTCGCCGACCCAATCGGCCAGTCGCTGGATCTGCTCGGGGGACATCAGCGACCAGTCGGGGTCGAAGGCCATGACGACGTCGTAGCGCTTCGGTTTCTTGGAGCTCTCGGAAATCTGTGGTGCCAGCGGCCGAGTCGGAAACTCTTCGGGGAACTGGATCAGCAGGTCGTCCGAGTCTTGGGTGACCTGCCCGACCGTCTCCGGATCGACCGACTGCAGCCACACATCGACGTCGATGGCCGGGTGCCGAGAAAGCATGTTGCGGACGAATCGATAATCCCGCATCGGCCCACCGGCAACGATCAGCACCGCGGTGTTCCGCTCGACGACGTTCACCCTCTTTTGGAATTCGTTGTCGCTGTCGCTGATCTCGCGAAGCTTGAGGGTCGGACAGGCCCGAACGAAGAACTGAATGCTGCCCGGTACGGTCGGCGTCCGCTCGAACTTGAGCTCAACCGGAACGCCGTCTTCCCGCAACGTGATTTCCCGTTTTTCTATCAATGTCGGCTCAACGGACTCGTCATCGGCGGGCTTGGCCAACAACTCGACCTTGACGGTTCGCCCGGCCATTTCTCGGCCCTGCACCAGGACCGCCAACTCGTAAGCGTCGCCGAGATGAACGTCGGTCGGACCGCGCACGTCGACGACTTTGAGATTGACCGGCTTTTGAGTGCTCCCGACACCGACCGCCACCAGCCGCACCTTCGACGACTTGGCCCGTACATGTGCTGCCGCCACGTTCACACCAGCATTGGAACCGCCGTCGGTGATGGTGACAATACCCGCCAGCGTTTCGCCGCGAATCTCGTCGATCAGCTTCATCACCGATTCGCCCAGCCGCGTCTCGTTCCCACCCGGTCCGGGACTCAACAGTAAACGCCAATCGATCGCGTTGTCGGCGGTGGTGAAATCGGCAGCGTCTTGCCCGATTAAGGACTGCTCTGCTCGTGACGATTCGGCGCTTGTGGGGTAAAACACATGGTGTGGCCCGGTGAACTGCGAATCGAAAGTGTACACACTCACTTCGTGCCGCCGTCGCAACTGTTCGAGCAGGGGCGAGTCGGCCAGCAACTCGACGACGGCTGCGGTCCGGGTCCGTCCTGAATCGGCATCGGCTGGAGAGGTGTTGGCCGAGGGCTGTGTCTCGGGGAAGCCCATCGAAGATGAAATATCCAGCAACAAGGCCACCCGAGAGGGGCGAATCGACTTGGTCACCGTGCGGATGTGCGGATTGAAGGCGACGACCGCCAGTCCCACCAGGACCGCGACCCGCAGTCCCGTCAACCAAAACTTCCAGAATCCGTGCAGGGTCGCCGTATCGCGGAGGTAAACCAACAGGACCAGCAGCAGGGCCGTCGCAAACCCGCCGACGTTCAGCGCCCACTGCCAAGGGCCTGCGGGGATGTCCCAGGCAACATGACTGGTCGTGCGGCCGACCTGATCGGCGGCCAGCAACAGAAACACGTTGGACGACACCATACTCATGCGGTTGCACCGGCCGTCTTGGGATGATAGCTGAACACGTATGCCAAAACTTGTTCGATCAACAGCACGATCACCAGCAACAGCAGCAGCGATTCGCGAATCTCTCGGCCCGCTTCTTCGCCCTGAATCCAGTCGAAGGTGCCCGCTTCCTGAATCTGCACCACCACATCTGGCCCGATTCGCTTGCGCAGTTCATCGGTCGAGATGAGTTCGAGGTGGCTTTCATCAACAGGCACATTGTAGGCCATCAGCCGTTCCTCTTCACCGCGGGACTGGTCGAGCAGCTTGACTGAGTAGATTCCCGGAGCTTCGGTGTCGCGGAAGGCGGCCACCAGCCGCGTCTGTCCACGAGAGGAATCATCGCGGCTGGAGCCTCCTGCTGCCGATGTGTTTCGTTCGTTTCCACTGTTGACCTTTTGCGGAATCCACTCGGGTGCAGCTTCCACGCGCATCGGTGCGATGCCGGGAGCGGTAACGTCGACCTCGGCGGTATAAATCGCCGGATCGAGGGAGAGTTCAATCGGCTGGCCCACGAGCCGCTCGTTTCCAGACCGGTCGTTGCGGGCGATGTA
>CAUZTK010000081.1:0-12742 GCA_963582395.1 Planctomycetota bacterium
TTTTCGAAGCCTTTGAAAGGATCCGACAACCGCCGGTGGTTCAAGGGCCGTTGATGACCTGGATTGCGGCGGGCGGTTTGGGCGTCAACCTGGTCGGTCTGTGGATTCTCGCGGGCGGCCGGGGCGAGAGCCTGAACATTCGCGGCGCATGGCTGCATGTGCTGAGCGACACACTGGGAAGCGTGGGGGCAATAGCCGCCGGCGCGATGGTCTGGGGTTTCAGCTGGCAATGGGCCGACCCGTTGGCGTCAGCACTGATCGGCATGTTGGTGGTGTACTCGTCGTGGCGGCTGCTGGCCGAATCGCTCGCGGTTTTGATGGAAAGCGCCCCCCGGGGCATCGACGTGGATGATGTTCGCACCGCAATGATCCAAACGCCGGGAGTCGTCGGCGTCCATGATTTGCACGTCTGGACGATCACCAGCGGGTTCGATTCGTTGTCGGCACACGTTGTCGTTACCGACAAAGAGCCGCACGTCGAACTGTTGACGAATCTGCGAGCAATGCTGCACAAGCGCTTCGGTATCGATCACATCACCATCCAGATCGAGCCGGAGGATTTTCCGGAGCGGCCCATCCCGGTCTGATGGATCAACGCTGGCCGGTGAAGTGATTGTTCTCTTCCTGAGCGCCAGAGCGAATGATCGCTAGCTTGTCGGCCTGCTGTCTGGTGAACGAAATCACTCGGAAATGAGAATGCCCTGTTTTAGTTAAAATGAACACTGTAAATAAAATGAAAAGAAAATAGTGTTTGAAAGTTTTTAGAAGTTTTTTAATGATGGAAACTTTGGGCGCCTTGACAGTTATACGAAGAAATAAAAGACTGCATTACCGCTCTGTACAGGACCACAGAGCAGTCAGCCGGTGCGGTGCCGGCGGAGTGAGAATAGCTGGGATTACTCCGATCGGGGTCTGAGCGTAAATCAAGTGGGTAGAAAAGGGGAAGATTCGACTGAATTTCATGCCATAGTCATCAATCATCTCAACCACGTTTTCTTTTCGGGTCACGTTATTTAACGGGCCACATTTGATGAACACCAGGGACGAATGGAAGGGAGTTTTATGGATCTCAGCCTCAGCCTGCTACTTGTGGCAGGGATCACCATCGGTGATATGAATTCGAAAGAAAGTTTGACACACTTCGACAATTATACAAAGGCCTATCGGGCTGCCCAAATCCTCAAGCAGCCGATGCTTGTCATTCTGAATCCGGTCGTGGATTCGGGGCAAAAGCCGATTTCGCTCGGCGACATCAGACGAACCAAACAGCGGCGAGAGTTGCTGGAAAAATACATTATCGTCGTGTTGGACACCAAGACCGAACACGGCAAGACATGTCACAAACTGTTCGGTTCCGCGCCGCTGCCCCGGGTGGTGGTGATCGATAAGCGGCAGAAATATCAAATTTTTCAAACCAGCGAGGCTTTATACGGGCAACTTTGGACCAAGATCCTGGAAACGTATCGCAAAGGCGAACGCTCGAATGTGGATCCAACCGCCACGTACTGCCCCACCTGACCATCGTAGCACGCATTTCTCCTGCCGGTTCGGCAGGACCGATTCAGGCGCCTTCGGCGCAACGTGCATGAATTCCACAAAACACCGCTGAAACCATTTCAGCGGTGTTTTGGTTTTCCAGCGGCCTGTGGCCCTTTGCCTAGAACGTTCCCCTGCCGATTCAGCGTCTCAGTTTACTTGCTGACGAGCTTCGTGTCCTGCAGAACCGTGACCCAATTGGCGTTTGGATTGACTTTTCTGCGTGCGATCGTCGGCGTGGAAAACCGAGAGCGAATTCTAAGCCGCTCGCGTTGGGGCGCCGGCTGCCAGGTGATTTTTCCGTCGAGGTTGAGCGGCCCAACGCCTAAGGCTCTGCTGTCTTTCAAGTCTAACCTCGGCCCGGTCCTGCGGCTGTTGTTTACTGGATCTGGATCTAAAAACGGTCCCAGTTCTTCATCAGGCATCGGAGTCAGAGGAGCCTTCTGGTGTTGTCGCCGAAATCCAGAGGAGTTCTCGTCGTCCTCCTCTTCGACAAACGTCTTCGGCTCCGATTCGGAGAAGGGAGTTGCCACGCCGCTCGGACAGACCGCCTCGCTGCAGGACGCACACCCTACGCCGCAGGGTGAATAAGCCGGCGTAAAAAACGTTCGCCGTGGACGCCACACTGGCGGACAGTAGTTTCCGACCGGCGCGTAAGAGTACGTGCGCCCGTAATAGGCCGTGGTTGGTGGATGTCCCCACCCCGAATGACAGAAAGGCCAAATACCAGCCTCACTCGTCGACGAACCCCCAACCGATAGGCCGAGGAAACATGTGAGGGTCAGCACGAAATGAACAACAGGCCGGTTCATGGTTGTTGTGACTCGATGTCTGATTGCAGCGAATGTAACTGGGATCGTACCGCCGGTTGTTTGACGTAATAAGCCATTCTCCTCGACTTGACGACTCGGAGCAATCGTTTTTCTTGCTTCAAGCGGCGAAATTCGATGATTTCTCCATCTATTCCGATTGTGACCGTTGGAAAAGATGGGCGGCAATACCGGAAAGTCTCAGCGGTCTCCCGAAAATTGAAGAAGGCTTCTTCTTGTTTGACAGAAAATTCGGCCTGGCTTTTTCCCATAATGGACGAGTTACCTGATCCGACACAAACGACCCCTGCAACCGACGCATTCCTTCTTGAACGTCCAATGACACCATTCGTAACTCTCCATTCTGCCACGCTTCGCCAAGACTACAACAATTTTCGAATCTCTCCTACGCCTTCCGCTGAGGGAAAAAACGCCCGGCGGGTTCGGTTCAAACAAGCCGCCGGTTCGTCCCACTGCAGATCGCCGGCTTGGGTTTGCAGGTCCGCCCGATCCGTGCCCCGGCCGGCTGGGCGGTTTACTCCCCGCAGGCGAGATCCTTCTCGGGCAGGTGTGCGGCCTGTTCGCCGACCGATTGCTCCATTAACACCCGGGCCAATTCGAGCCCGACGGCCATGCCCTCGTCCTCTATCTGCGCGAACTTCACACCTCACTCAGGATGCCCGTGCTCGCCATAAATAATGTGCCGCAACTCGACGGGCAGTTCTCCCAGACGTTGCTGCACCTGTGGATCAAGCTTTCGATGTGATCTTCCCATCCTTGGACTCCTTCTGAACTTACCATATTCCTTGTCAGATATTTCCACAAGCAAGTCCTGCCAGATCACCCACCCACGCGCAAACCTTGTCTCGAACCCTGAGTCGCTTCGCTCGGCAATTATCGGTTGATAAAATCAACGATCGTTGATAAGATCGACTGGACAATTAGGAGCTTTTCGGCCGAACTTCACAGTAACGGATGATCGTTTTCGGGCGGTCAAAGGGGCAAGCCTGTTGTGTCCCTGGCAGGCACCACGCAGTTGTTCCGACCGTGACCCCTCAACGGAGAAGAACGCTATGTTGTCGATCCCGGGAACAAGACAGTGGTTCTGTGACGGAATCAATCGTCGGTCATTTCTTCAAATCGGTGGACTGGGGCTCGGTGGATTGAGTCTGGTCGATCTGCTTGGAGCCGAGGGGGTGGCTGCGTCTGGAAATCAGTCAGGTCCGTCGAAAAAGTCGATCATCATGATCTTTCTGGCGGGTGGAATCTCGCACCAGGACTTCGTCGACCTGAAGCCGAAAGCTCCCCAGGAAGTCCGTGGCGAGTTTCGTCCAATTGCTACAAACGTTCCGGGCATCGAAATCTGCGAACTGCTGCCCAACATGGCCCAGATGATGGACAAGTTTGCCATCATTCGTTCCATCAAGGATTCCGACGGGTCTCATGCTCCCGTGCAGTGCTGGAGCGGTTACCGCACGCGGGACCAGCGCCGGTTGGATCAGCCTTCAATCGGTTCCTTAGTCGCGCGGGAGCTAGGACCGCGCGATCGGGTGATTCCGCCGTATGTAGGGCTGACAAAAATGTGCGGGCACCGTCCTTGGGCCGACGTCGGTTTCGCCGGGCGGCTGGGACGTGCCTATGCTCCGGTGCGACCCGAAGGCGAAGGCATCAAGCTCATGAAGTTACAGGGCATCACGCTCAACCAACTAAACAACCGCCAGAAGTTGCTGGCGGCGTTCGACGGATTCCGTCGCGAAGTCGACAGCACTTCGGTCCGCGGGGCAAGCAGCATCTACGAGCAGGCTTTCAACGTGCTCACCTCCAGCAAGCTGCTCGACGCGCTCGACGTCAACCAGGAAGACCCGAAAGTCCGTGAACGCTACGGGAAGGGGTCGAGCAAAAACGTCGACGACGGCCCGCCCGTCTGGAACGATCAGATCCTGCTCTGCCGACGGCTGATCGAGGCGGGGGTCCGCATTGTGACCCTCGGTTTCGGACGATGGGACTACCACGGCCGAAACTTTGTGCAGATGAAGCAACGATTACCGCTGGTCGATCAGGGTCTCTCGGCCCTGGTGACCGATCTGCATGAACGCGGCCTCGATCAAGACGTCACGCTTTTGGTCTGCAGCGAGTTCGGTCGCACACCGAAGATCAACAGCAAGGCGGGCCGCGATCACTGGCCCCGCGCCAACTGCGCGCTGCTGGCGGGAGGCGGACTGCGGACCGGTCAGGTCATCGGCTCCACGACCAAGGATGCTGGCGACCCCGATCAGCGTCCGGTCTACTTCCAGGAAATCCATGCCACGCTGTATCATGGCCTGGGGATCGACCCGAAAGGTTTCATCCGCGACTCGAACAACCTACCGATTCGGTTGCTCGATAAGAACCCGGTGCCGCTGCACGAGTTGGTCTGAGTCGGCTGAGTTACAATTCGAATACGAATCCAGCAGCGCCCATCCCCGGCCCGATCGGCAACAGTTCCCGGCGATGATCTGTTTTTTCGTTTGCTTACGGCGGCATTTGTGCGAGAATTGGTGAGACGTTGAACTGACCGGTGCGCTGGAAGCGGCGAGGCGACCTCTGCCCGATTTTTTCGGTGGCTGCCTTCAGTAGGCTTCTCTCACTTGTCGGAACACGGAAATCGAAACCGAGCGAATGGGCCGGCGCGGGCCGGCCCAAGTTTGCTGAAACGCATGCCGATGAAGTTGCTGCTGACGATCGCCGACGTTTCTCCCGAGACCTGGGGCCGCGACATCATGTCGCAGCCCATGGTGTTGGGACGGGATAAATCGGCCGATATCCGTTTCAAGCATCGCAGTGTTTCTCGGCAACACTGCCGGTTCTGGGTCGAAGACGGGGAGTGCTTAGTCAAAGCCTGCCAGAACATGAACGGCACCTACGTCAACGCGACACGGATCGACAAATGCAAGCTGCAGAGCGTTGATCGGCTGCTGGTCGGCAAATTCGATTTGCTGGTGGCCAAAGAACAGTGAACTCGGAGACACCGTTGAAGGAAGCTTCGTCGAAACCACGCAAGTCATCGACTGCCAGCCCGCCGACGAAATCCGTCACCTGGCAACCGCTGTGCACGATCGGCTGACCCCTTCTCGCCGCATCGGTCTACCCGGCATGTTGATCGAAGTGGGCTATTCACCGACCGGAGAACTGGGGGGCGATTGTTTCCAATGCCTCGAAGCGGGAGACCGCTGGGTGCTGGCGATCTTTGATTCCATGTACCACGGCATCAAGTCGGCGTTGGCGCTGCTGCGCTCAGAGCTGGAACGCTGTGTGGGTCTGGCCGCTCAACCATCACGCTGTCTGGATTGCCTCAACAACGAGCTGCTGACATTGGGAATCAGCGAACTGTACATTTGCGGCTGCATCGTCACCTGGTTTCCTCAGACCCAGTTGCTGTACTACTCGACCGCTGATCTGCATCCGCCAGTGCTGCTGCGAAGCGACCAGGAATTCGAAATCGCTGAGACGGCCCACGGACTGTCGTTGGGAGTCGCGATTGAAGAACGCTACGAAGAAAAACTGATTCAGATAAAGCACAAGAATCGATTTTTCCTCTTCAGCGACGACGTTACGGAAACTGTTCCTCGTGCAGACGATCGGCCGGTGGATTGCCCATGAATTGCTGAAATGGCACGATCGGGAACTGGGGCAACAGGTCCAGAAGTTTGTCGCTGCTGTCGACGAACAGAAGCGCGACGATCTGTTGCTGGTCGGTTGCGAAATCTTAGCGATTTTGTAGCGGGCAGCGGATCCTGCAAGCCTTCGTTGACATTTTTTATTTTTTGCGACGCTGCTGAAATCCGCGTTTCGAATCCCGCACTCCCCTCGCATCATTTTTCGTATCTCAATCGTCGAACCGAGGCCGACAAATCGGGCTCATCCCGCGTCATTGGGGTTGGTCTTGTCGCAGCGTGTGGTCACGCGACGCATTGAAAATTACCGATTGTCTTCGCCGGTTCGTCCAGGATCGCCCTTCCGGCCGGGCAACAGGGGGCTGATCTGCAGCCATTATTCGTCAGTCAGTTCGTGCCGTCGCTTCATACTGCTCATCCTTGAGCAAAAATGAACGGCACATGGGTTCCACATTCAGAGGTTCACGCAAACCAAAATGTCAACACGACCTAGGCAGAGAGATTGGTTACCACGAAGACGTCAGAAAATCGGGGCTCAAATCGATCTCATCGATGCCGGGTGTGGTCAGCGCCTGCTCGATCTGTAGTTCTGTCTCGGTGAGGTCGATCAGCGCGTCGTCGGATTGGCTGTCGACAGAGTTGCCGTTGCGATCCTGCATAAGCTGCACGATTGGTGCATAAGCTGCACGATTGGTGAGGTGTAGTGACTGCCGTTGCGGCGCAAGACGCGACCCACGCTGCCGTCCGTGAGGGTGACGAAACTGCCGAGCGGAAACAGTGACAAGACCTGCAGCAGCGAGCGGACGACTGCCGGATCGACGGCACGGTCGCGTGATAGCCGAACAAGACACTCCATAGCGGCGTAGGGCATTAACGGCGGCCGGAACGGTCGCGGCGAGGTTAAGGCGACATAGGCGTCGGCCACCTGCAGAATGCGGGCGAACTGATGAATTGCGTTGCCCGACCGGGCGCGTGGATAACCGGTCCCGTTGATCCGCTCGTGGATCTGGTAACAAACGACCGGCACGACGCTTAGAATTCCCGATACGCACTGCAGAATTTCCAACACGTGAATGGGGTGCTTCTGTATGTGCAGAAACCCGGTGGACGTCAGCCGACGCGGCGCGTTGCGAATCTTTTCTGGTACGCGGAGCATGCCCCAGTCATGGATCAGACCGGCGAAACTGAGGTGGCGAACATTCGTTGCGTCCAGTCCCATTTCCACGCCGATGGCCATTTCCAGCGTCGACATCTACAGGCAGTGCTCCGAGAGCTCGCGCTGCTGGATTGCCTCCGAGGCGATGGTCAGCAGGCTATCAGCATCGGCGGACATGTCGGTCAGGTAGTTGGCGGCCATCGCCGTCACCTCGCTTCCGTCCATCCCGCCTCCGTCCAGAGCGTTGCGCATCATTCCGTGCAGGTTGTCGCTGTTCTCCTCGTGTCGGCTAATCAGCTCCTCGCGCTGTTTGAGGTCGTAAGCCTTTTTGCCGTAGATGACCATTTTGTCTCGGATGGCAGCCCCCGTATTGACGACCGACGTCCCTTCCCGCTCGATCATCTCATCAAGATTCTCGGCCAATTCCGTACGGAAGCTGGCGATGTCGGTCACGTCGTCCATGACGGCGTTTCGCAGCGTGACTTTATCGACGTCCGCTGCGTCTAGTTTGACGTCTTCCAAACCGCGAGATTTCAGACTTTTTTTGAAATCGGCCGAGTTCACCGACCCTTCGTCCAACAGCAGGATCCCGTTTTCGTCATGGATGGGGCACTGCAACGGCTGGCCGATGATCAGCTCGTTGAGCGCGACGACGACTTTCTTTACAGTTTCAGATGTTGTCTCGGCTTTCGGCTCTGCAGCCGGGGAATCTACTGTGCTTGTTGACATGGATCGCCTCGAATCACGGTTGGTCGCCTGCTGCACTGCTCAACGGGTAAGCAGCTCGGAAAAATCACGTAAGCAATCGGTGGGATGCGTCCGAGGATCGGAACAGGCGGTTCGAGCAGCGGACGCGACCGGTCGTTACCCCCACAAGGGTTGGTGTCAAAATCCAAGATAGTGTTGGGTTAGCTCACGCCGAGCGTACAGTCGGTCGTTACGCGGCCCTTTGGGAGAAATTCCTCTCGCCTACGAATGGATTCCAGAAATTTCGGCGGATGAAACGTGCACTGCAGATGATGCGCAGGACCGCAGAATCGATATGTTCAAACCAATCGGGACTTCGGCGCTTGGCCGAACACCCAATGGAACTCCTGTGTCGCGTCAGGACAAATTCAATCCCTGTCTTGGCTGCACCGCGAGATTGCCAAGCTTATCCGCCAGAAAGCGTGATCCAGCCCCGATCCAAGGCCAGCGCGAACAGGGCGGCAGTAGGCGAGATGATCGCCAGTGCCAACCCGCAAACCCACAACCACAAAGTGGTCACTGGGCCGGGCCTAATCCGCGAATCGACCTCGCGGTATCGCAGGTACAGCGTGCCAAGTCCCAACACCGGATAGATGGCCACCGACACCATGCTAGCGATCATCAGCATAACCGGGGGGTTCTCGAAAAACGCATAGGTCAGCGTGTATAGCACTAGGGCCACCACCACGAAGATTCGCGTGAAACGAACACGGGCCGGGTAGTCACGCGGGTCGATGATCCCCATCACGCTTAGCCCATCGGCCAAAATACGCGTGCCGCCGGCCACGCCGGACAGAACCGTTGAGAAGAGAATAAAGAAGCCACCGACGACGAACAGCGTGGCGGCCCAGTTGCCCCAGCCAGACAGTGTTTCCACGTAGACCTGTTGTAGAACCCGTAGTGTTGCCAGACCGTCCGGGTTCTTCCCCTGGGCGTGCAGGACAGCGGCCCCCAGAAAATAGAAACCAATAGTGCTGACGGTATAGACCACCATGGTCAGAAACACGTCGGTATACATCACCCGAACCCAGCCCCGCGCCCGTCGCGGCCATTCCTGGCCCGGCAGCGGCGCACCGCAGTTGCGGGCGTAGCCCTTTTCGACACACCAGTAGGTGTACGTCATCATCTCGCTAGAACCAATGCCGGTGCCGGCGTACATACCCAGCGCAGTTAAGATCATGCCCGCCGTTAACGCTGTGGGAAGATTGAACTGCAATCCTTCGGCTACCTGCGCGGGGGTGATGGCATAATCGGTCCCTTGAAGCAGACAGGTGCAGATGATGGTAATCAATGTGAAGGTGGCGACCAGCCCAACCGAAATCCGTTCCAGCATCGCATATCCGCCGGTCAACAGCAGAGCGGCGCACAGCACGGCGACCATGATCGTCCAATAAATCGAACCTCCTTCGCCAAAAAGGTTGGGAAAGGCCAGCTCCACCGCCTGCCCGGCGCCGCCCAGAATCGCTCCGCCGTTGACAAACAGAATAAGAATGGTGACCAGCCAGAGCCACATAAACCAGTTCAACTGTGGCAGTTCGGTGGCACCTTCGTCCCCGTCGGTCTGGCCCGAGGCTATTCGTCGATTCGTCCGAAGCAGGATCCAGCCGGCCCACGCCGCCGAAGTGCTGACCACGAAGACCAGCAGGCCCAGATTCAGCCACAGCCCCGTGCCGGTTTGCTCGGGCTGGGCAGATGAAATCTGACTTTCTGTTGAAGGGTTCTCAACCGCTTCGGCAGAGACCGCTTCCTGGCCCTCGGGTGACGGCGCTGCTGATCCGCTGGCCGGACGCAGTTGCGTGTAGGTAGCCAAACCAATCACACAAACGACCACTACCACGGCCATCCATTCCAGATTCAGCCACACCGGTCGGCGTCCACGGGGGCCAGGCAGTGTGTTAAAGACGTCGAGAAAAGTTCGGCCGCTGGAAATGGTGTGCCGAACCAACTCCCCCTGCACGACAACCTTGATGAAGCACGAGAGCAGCACGAACCACAACAACACGAACCCGGCTTCGGCGCCGAGTTTGGTGGTCATAATCAACTCGCCGGAACCGACGATCGAGCCCACCAGAATCATCCCCGGTCCCAGATGCCCTAGCGTGGCCATGATCCCCCGGGGCGGTTCCAGAAACGTGTCGGTACTGCGGGCGTAGGGATCGACGATGTGGGGGGTCTGCTGGTTCTCGGTCCGATCGTCCGGCACAAGGGCACCTCACCACGGGCAAACTTTTCGGTTCTCGGTTTCGGGTGCCAGCATGGTAACAGGATTTGTGCCCGTTTCGCGACAGCCACCGGTGAGTATTTGCCCGGCGCAGCGTGGGTGGCACTAGCTTCCGGCACCGCCGGAGAGCGCCCAAGTTGGCGAGCGGCTGCAAACAGGCGCGTCAGACGCCCAGTTCTTCTTTCACCGCAGCGAAAGCGTCCATGGAAAAATCGAGGTCCGCCTGGCTGTGCGCCGCCGAAACTTGCACGCGAATGCGGGCCTTCCCTTTCGGCACGACCGGGAACGAAAAGCCGATCACGTAAACACCCTGCTTCAGCAATCGGGCCGCCATTTTCTGCGCCAGCACCGCATCGCCCAACATGATGGGCATGATCGGATGCTCGCCCGGCGGAATGCTGAATCCCCGCGCGGTCATCCCCTGTCGAAAATGCGTGGCATTGCGGCGAAGCGTGTCGACCAGTTCGCTCGACCGGGACAAAATCTCGACTGCCTTGATCGAGGTGGCGGCAATCATCGGTGCCAGTGAGTTCGAAAACAGATATGGCCGCGACCGCTGCCGAAGCATTTCGACGATCTCCCGCCGCCCGCTGGTATAACCGCCGCTGGCCCCGCCCAGCGCCTTGCCCAGCGTGCCGGTGATGATGTCCACGCGCTGCATCACGTCGTGGTACTCAGGTGTGCCCCGACCACGCCTGCCGACGACACCGACCGCATGCGAGTCGTCGACCATCACCATTGCCTCGTATCTGTCGGCCAGGCTGCAGATCTCGTTGAGATTAGCGAAGGTCCCGTCCATTGAAAAGATGCCGTCGGTGGCAATGATCTTGAACCGGGCGTCTTTCGCCTCGTTGAGTTTGGCCTGCAAGTCAGCCATGTCGTTGTTGTGGTAACGGTACCGGGCGGCTTTGCAGAGCCGGATGCCGTCGATGATGCTGGCATGGTTCAGTTCATCGCTGATGACGGCATCTTCGGGGCCCAGCAACGTTTCAAACAATCCACCGTTGGCGTCGAAGCAGGATGAGTAGAGGATGGTCTCCTCGGTCCCCAAAAACTCGGTAAGCTTTTGCTCCAACTGCTTGTGAATCTCCTGCGTGCCGCAGATGAACCGCACCGACGCCAGTCCATATCCCCAACGGTCGAGCGCCTCGTGTGCGGATTTGATCACCTCGGGATGGTCGGCCAGGCCGAGATAGTTGTTCGCGCACAGGTTCAAGACCCGCGTACCATCGGCCACCTTAATGTGGGCCTCTTGCGGCGATGTGATGACCCGTTCGTCTTTGTAAAGACCGTTCCGACGGATCGAATCGATCTCCGCGATCAGGTGCTGCTTGAATGTTCCGAGCATGGCAGTGGTCCTGATGGTCTCTCGGATGAGGGGACATGCTTTCCACAATATGCGGAAACCAATGTGCCGGCAAGCGAACCGATTTCAACGTCGAATCTCATGGCCAAGGAAAGAGATCCGAAAGAAAGTCTCAACCACAGATAGCACAGATTCGCAAATGGCCATTCGCTTTCCAATCAGAGAAGCGACATCTTTTTTCGTTGTCCGTCGAGGGACTGGATTCTTGTGCCTGACAGCACCCGACCGCAAGCCGGTTGGGCCACCCGGGTTCAGAATGCCAGAAATTCTGGCCGCACGCGCTCTTGTCGAGTCGCTGCACAACTGTTGCTTCGCCGGATGCGCGCTGGTATAAACGTCCATGATCTGTACCGGGCAGCCCGGCTGTGCGAAATGGTCCTCAAACGTCTGACGCGCGAGAGCCGCCCACGAACCGTTTCTCGCTTGAAGGCGTCCCGTCTTGATCTCGGCTTCAAGGAGGCCTTACTGTGGCAAAGAAGGAAGAAACCGCTGAAACCAAGGATGCCGCAACAGAATCTGTAGTCAAAGCAACCGAGACGCAAACCGCAGCGCAGCCACAAGCCGCACAACCGGCTACCCCGACTCCGGTCGAGCAGCAAGAACAGGCGACCGTGCAAATTGACGATTCCGCTGCGCCGGCCTGTTATGCCAACTTCTGCCGGGTGTCGAGCAGCCCGGAAGAGCTTGTGCTCGACATGGGACTGAACCCGCACCCCTACGGCACGGGGCATACTATTAAGATCTCACAGAGAGTGATCCTAAATCATTACACAGCGAAGCGTTTACTGAGCGCGCTTTCGATGGCGGTTCAGCGACACGAGCAAGCATTCGGTGTTCTGGAGACCGATGTCCGAAAACGGGTTCGGAGCAACTCTTGATCCTCTCACCTCTGTTCTGTGAAGGTGACTGGAACGTCGGCTCGACCGAGGTTGAACGTTCACTGCATCGTCCTTCGCCCTCTTAGCGGGCACTCATCATGAGCGACGACCAAAGCCGGCCTGAGTCTGGGGAGCCCGAAGCGGGACAGCCGGCTGGCGGACCGGGACCGGAAAGTCAGGAGATCCGGTTCTCGCAGATCAGCGCGCTGGTGCCGGAAGGCGTCTCACCGGGGGTCTTCAGTACCGGCGCCGTCGTGCTGACGGGCCCGCACGAGTTCATCATCGATTTTCTGCTGCGGATGACCAAACCTCACCAGGTCGCAGCGCGGGTCGTCATGCCGCCGCCCGTTGTTGCACGGCTGATTCTCGCCCTGCT
>CAUZTK010000082.1:0-12718 GCA_963582395.1 Planctomycetota bacterium
ATCAGCCAATGCGCCTTCATCCAGGGATGAATGTCGCATTTGACCGGCATCGGCAACGATTCGGATTTTGGGAAAGACAACTTGACACCCTTTCGGTCGTTCGGACTGAGCAAGAAGTTGCGTTCCTGATTGAAAATCGCGGTCGTGTGCGTGTTGTGTGCGCAGCCGTCGCCCGATTTCACAATTACCTTCTGGTCGGTGCGAACAATCATCACGTGCGGGATGAAACGGCAACCTTTCTGGTCGAAGACGATTTCCTTCTGCTTGTTCTTTTGCAAGCCAGGGTGAATCTTCATTCCTTTGGCCGTGCGGGTGTGGATGAACACAAAGACATTGGCGACCCCCTTCGTCTTCGGATCGACGATCAACTCGTCACTAAAGAGGTCGTTGGCCGCACAGATCGTCGGATCCTTCACCTGCAGATTCCCCTTGGCGGCCAGGAGCTTCGGCTTGGGAACCTCACCGTCGAAGAGAATCTGCCCGGTGATCTTACCCCATCCTTCCTCTGCCATCGCTTTCTCGGTGACGACCGGCGACGTTCCGAGACAGACGCCTGATACGGCCATGAAACACACAATTCGCAAGACTTGCATATTCTGTTACCTCATATTTCGTTGTGCGGCGCGAAGGTTTCAGGAGCAACCGGAGTAGAGAATAATCACCAAGGCACGAAGCCACGAAAAAAACGGCAAAAGAGCAACCACGAATCTGACGAATGAAACGAATCAAAGTACAAGATGCGCGAATTTGGGCTACTTGGCTCGTGTTATTCGCGTCATTCGTGGTTTTTTACTGCTCACGATTCTTCGCACTCGAACTGATGAGATGTCGAATCGAAAGTGGATACTCACCTCAGTTGCTTATTGATCGCGGTTGTCGGCCTCTTCGTGTCTTGGTGGTGAACTTCTTTGGTTAAGGCCGAAGGCCGCGCTGTGGCATCCGTGATCAGACGTCTTTTCCGCCTACAATTTGAGTTACTTCCAGGTTAACGTCCTCGTCATTGGAAATCGACCTCAACTGCGTCTCGCGCCACGTTGTGGGGAGCGTTCAACGAGCCTCTGCTGCTCGTGTGAAAAAAGTCGATTTTTCCGGAGTGCTTGCAGACCGGCAGCGCCAGCCACAAAATGAGATGGCTTGGGGGGAAATTCGTTCAGCCGCCCATCGTTCTCTGTCATCGAGGAATGTTTGCCAAACTATTCACCTATTCACTGTTCGGCATCGAGGCCAAACCGGTCGAGGTGGAAGTCGATATCTCACCCGGCGCCATGCCGAAAACAATCCTCGTCGGCTTGGCGGAGGCAGCCGTCCGCGAGAGCACACACCGGGTCGAACGCTCGCTGGTCAACAGCGGCTATATACGGCCGATCGACCGGATTGTGATCAACCTTTCGCCGGCTTATTTGCCGAAGGAAGCCCCTTCCTTCGATTTGCCGATTGCCCTGGGACTGCTGACCGCCAGCGGTCAGCTATAGTCGGATCGTTTCGAGCAGTATGCCGCGGTCGGCGAACTGGCCCTGGACGGCAGGCTTCGTCCCGTCAAAGGCGTTCTGTCGATGGCGCTGGCCACCAAGGCCCAGGGCAAGCGCGGGCTGCTGGTCCCGATTGCCAATGCTCACGAGGCATCTGTGGTGGACGGCGTTGATGTGTACGCGGTCGGTTCACTGGCCGAAGCGGTCGACTTTTACAGCGAGCAGCTTTCCCTCGACCCGGTCGCATTTAGCTGGCAGGATGCCGTGGCCGATCACGGCCGATACCCAATTCACCCAGAAGTTTTCAACCGCCTCTTTGAGGATTGGACGACACTTGAAAGCTTTCAACGTACACGTGGCGTTCTCAAGTTGGTGGCCAAGGTCATCTACCGGCTCTGGAAGGATCAGAATGCCGACCACATGATTCTTCCCGGCAGCCTTCCACTATACGACGGTGATTCGCGCAATGAATTGGTTTACTACCTGGCTCCTGGGTGGGATGCGGTCCTCGAAAAAGACATCGACGGCGAACGGGTAGAAACTACGGCACTGGACACCAAGGAGACACGCTTCGGCCAGCAACAGGCCGCACGTCGAGTCGCACGCACATTGTTCTTGGGAAGTGCGCCGTCCTCTGGTGGAACCCAACAAGGGGTGCGTGGCATCGACCGAGCAAGGGTACTCATCGGCTGCTTGTAACCGGGCCAGTCATCTTCGCTGTACTCAGATGCTCTGAACCGCCTCACTGACCGTCTCCACTATCTCAATAGCTCTGGCGACAAATCACACGACGCCACGAGGTTCTGGTTCGACACACGGGCCAATCTGCGGCGTGAGATGGAAGATTGCAAGGGCCGCTTTGATGACAAAAACGAGGTCCTGAGCAAGATCGCCATCGTCCTCAAAAAGATGACCATCGGGGCCGGTGCTTTTGATGGTATTCACATCTTTACGCCGCACGCTGACGTACCAGACGATGCCGCACTTCGCTTGGTTCTACTCCCACCAAGCAGCCATTATATGTGCGATGACACCAAGGCCGCATTCAACTCGGTGGATGACTTCATCCGTTACAATGGCACCAAACCGCGCTATCGAGGCAACCGGCTGATCTTTGTGGCACCAGATTGGTCAACCCTGACACGAGTAAAGGACTGTGTGCGAACAGCCCTTACCTGGGGGTTCATCGTCGATGATGTCAAAGAAGGCCGATTGAATATCGACCGGCTCCAAGAGCAGCAGGCCAAAAAGGAATTGGCAACTGCCGAAGATGTCCTACCGCGTGTTGCCCGTGAATGTTACCGATGGATTCTTTGCCCGGTGATGACCACGCCGACCGATCAAAAGCTAACCATCGAGGCATTTCAACTCAACACCAGCGGAAGTGCCTTCGGACCCGAAATCGAACGTGTCTGCACCGAGAATGAATTGGTCATTTCGGTGTGGTCCCCAATCCATTTGAGGTCGAAGCTGAAAGACCTGTACTGGAAGGACGACAAGACCTGTGTTGGTGCAATGACCTTCTGGGATGACTCGAACCGCTATTTGTGCCTGCCGCATCTGAGTTGACGTAGGGTCTTGGAACAAGCAATCATCAAGGGAGCCGGAAACAAGGACTTTTTTGACACGGCTTACGGCCAGACCGGTGAAAAGTACGATGGCTTCAAATTCGGCGATGATAACGTCCAGTTGGATGACACATTGCTGTTGATCGAGCCGGAAGCGGCCACCAAGTATGAAGCGAGCTTGGTGAAGGAAGTCACGGTTGAGGACCCAACCAGCACAGGCGGCGATACTGACGGAGGATGAACATCCTCTACTACAGGCACAAAGACCGTCACAGAGACACAGAAGGCCCGTGCGTTCTATGGCTCCATCGAGATCAATCCCTCAACAGCCAAGATGCGTATGGTCCAAGTGGCCGAAGAAATCATCAGCTTGCTCGCTAGTGATCCACATGCTTCTCTCAAGATCACTATAGAAATTAACGCTGAGTTCTCCGAAGGAGCATCCGATCAAATCAAGCGTGCAGTCTCAGAAAATGCCACAAGCTTGGAGTTTGGAACAAAAACATGGGATCGCTGAATCTCAAGTAGCTGTGAACGATGGTCATTTCTTCTCCCCTCGGAAAGCTCGAAACGTGTCGAAGCATAGCATTTCAAGGCGTTTTGGCCGTTCTAGCATGATATATGTTAAAAGAAAATATCAGAGGTCCGTTGCTGGATCGAATCGACATTCACATCGAAGTCCCTTCGGTGCCGTTCCGCGAGCTGACGGACGATCGCACCGGCACTGACAGCGCCCAGATGCGGGAACAGGTCATCACGGCCCGCGAGATTCAGCAGCAGCGTTTCAAGGACGAACCGAACAGACTGAACGGTCAGATGGCGCCCCGGCAGACTCGTAAGCATTGCCGTCTCGATGCCGACGCCGAGTCGTTGTTGAAATCGGCCATGGAAGAAATGGGACTGTCGGCCCGCGCTCACGACAAAATTCTCCGCGTCAGCCGCACCATTGCCGACCTGGAGCAGAGCCAAGCCATCGGCTTCGCCCACCTGAGCGAAGCGATCAACTATCGCACCCTGGACCGGATGTAATGGAACTGACGAGAAGCATTGGCGAGGAGGGAGCATCTCCCCCACTGATCCCCACGAAAGTTCCTCAAAAACAAGCTTTCGGGTCTATGCCGCAAATGGCCCATCCAGCCTGACTGCTGAAAGGTTTTTTACAATGCCCAAACCCGCCTTTAGCGGACCGCTGCTCCGCGTCAACGATTGCTGCTGGCGGATCCCCAGTAGCTACAAATCCGGCATGCGCGTCGACGGACTGATCTATGCCAGCGAAGAGTTGATCGACCTCGTTCGCAAAGATCAGGCGCCCGAACAGGTCGCCAATGTTGCGTTTCTGCCCGGCATTCAGGTCGCCAGCCTGGCCATGCCCGACATTCACTGGGGGTACGGGTTCACCATCGGCGGTGTCTGCGCGACCGATCCCGAAGAGGGGGGCGTCATTTCTCCCGGCGGTGTCGGTTACGACATCAACTGTGGTGTGCGGCTGGTCCGCTCGAACCTTTCCTACCACGACGTCAAACCGCTGATCTCCAATCTGGTTGAAGAGCTGTTCCGCAACGTTCCTTGCGGAGTTGGCAAAACGGGTAAATATCACTTCAGCCACAAGGAGCTTCGCCAGTTGATGGTCGAGGGAGTTGGCTGGCTCAAGCAGCGTGGTCTGGCGATTCAGGAGGACGTCGAACACACCGAGGCGCGCGGAAAGCTCGAAGGGGCGCTGCCGGAAAACGTCAGCGAGCGCGCTTTGGAACGCGGCAAGCGTCAGTGCGGCACGCTCGGTTCTGGGAATCATTTTCTGGAAGTGCAGGTCGTCGACGCCATCTTCGACGACGAGGCCGCCGCGATCATGCGCCTCAAAAAAGACATGGTGTGCGTAATGATTCATTCCGGATCCCGTGGGCTAGGTTACCAGGTCTGTGACGACGCGCTCAGGGCCCTGCGGGGTGTTCCCGAGCGGTACGGCATCGAGCTTCCCGATCGCCAACTGGCCTGCGCGCCGGCCAACAGTCCCGAGGGACAACACTACGTGGGGGCCATGCGAGCGGCTGCAAACTACGCCTGGTGCAATCGGCAGTTGCTGATGTGGCAGGCCCGCGAGGTGTTCGAGACCGTTTTCAACCGCCCCTGGACCGAGCTGGGGATGAAACTCGTTTACGACGTGGCCCACAACATCGCCAAGTTCGAAGAACATCGTATCGACGGCGGCTTGAAGCGCGTTTGGGTGCATCGCAAGGGCGCGACGCGGGCGTTTCCCCCCGGTCATCCCGACCTGCCCGACCTTTACCGCCAGGTCGGTCAGCCGGTGTTGATTCCCGGCGATATGGGCCGCGCCAGTTGGGTGCTCGTCGGTCAGCCAGGGAGCATGGAGCAAACGTTCGGCACGACTTGCCACGGCGCCGGACGGAAGATGAGCCGGACCCAAGCAGTCAAAATAGCGCGCGGCCGCCGCATTGACGACGAACTCCGCCGCCAAGGGGTGATCGCCCGGGCCCGTAGTTGGAAAGGGCTGGCCGAAGAGCAGCCCGACGCCTACAAAGACGTGAATCTGGTGGTCGACGTGGTGCATCGTGCCGGACTTTCGAAGAAGGTGGCCCGCATGCGCCCGATTGGGGTCATCAAAGGGTGATGGGATTTCGGATTTTGGATTGCGGATTCGGTGTGATGAGATAACCAGTGACAAAGCGTGCTGATTGATTTGGCCTGTGATGCTTGTGAATGAACGACTCTCGGAAACCAACTCGGCAACAGCTTGATGAGGCTTATGGGAAAACGGTCCCGGACGTTATTGTGCCCCGTCTGAAAATTCTCTTTGTGGGGATCAACCCGAGTTTGTATTCGGCGGCGGTCGGACATCATTTTGCGAGGCCAGGGAATCGGTTTTTTTCGGCGCTCTCTGCCTCCGGAATCACCCCCCGGCGGCTCACGGGTTTCCAAGACCGGGAGCTGCTCCAAAGCGACTGCGGTATCACGAACATTTGCGATGCTGCGACGGCTCGGGCCGACGAAATTTCGGCCGACGAACTCTCACGCGGCCTGAAGAAGCTGATCCGTAAAATTCGACGTTTCCGGCCCGAGCATGCCGTGTTTTTGGGGATGACGGCGTACCGGACGGCATTCGGTCGCAGAGAGGTCCGCATCGGTCGGCAGAACGAGAATCTTGCCGGAGCAACGCTGTGGGTGCTGCCGAATCCCAGCGGGCTGAATGCTCACTACCAACTGGAAGCCTTCAGCCGATTGTTCGCGGATTTGCGCGACGCGGTGTGGTCGGAAGGGGCAGCGAGCACGCCGCCAGTTTAAAAACTTTTCCGATCATGCCGGTTGGATCGGCTGGTCGGGTAGTGCGGGCTCGGTAACCGGTACCGGTCTCGGTTCTTGGTGAGCGTCGCCGAGAGCAGATTCCGTGGAGCGATTCTTTCGACGGAGACGATCAGAAGACGATCAATCGAGTAAGCGTTGGCTTCCAAAGCCGAAGCCGATGACGTTGTTGCCGTGAAAACCGAGTGTACGCGGGCAGATTGGTTGATACGTCTCGTCGGGGTCCTCGATTCAAAACGATGAAACGAACGACTGAATTTTCGTGTCGGTTTCGGCACAGCCTCGCCGGAGGCTCGGCATCAGACAGCCGGTGCCGATTCTGTTGATCGTGCTATTTTGTGTTTCCGTTTGTGTTTCCGATGTGCCTTCCGAGGTCCGCAGCAGGTCAGGCGCTTTTGGGCCGACTACAATACGTTGAAAACGCCGGCGATTTTTTTCGAGGAGATCGACTATTTGCCGTACCATGCTCCACGGGTCGAGCACTTTCGCTGGGTGTACAACGAGGGGCCGGGTAGACGCGGCTCTCAACCGCGCGTGGTGACAACGGTCTCGATCGTTTCCGAGTTCGATGCCTCTGAAGATCGGACAATGTCGAGCGACAAGCAGGTCCCCCTCCCGCAAGAGTACGATTTCCAGCCCCAACAGAAGTCGAACGGCGTGCTGCCGCCGCCGCCGGTGCCCGAGATCAATTCACCGACGGCGGAAGATCGTGGCTCGAAGCCGAAACCCGACGGTCAGCCCGAAAAAAAACCGTCATCGAGGGACCCACCGCCTCAGCCCCCAACCAAACCCGGCTCACGACGGGCCCGAGTTCAATCCGCACGGTCACAGCGTCAAAGTAAACGAAAGCGGGGCGCATCGGCAACAACTCGGCCGGTCGAAATCGCGGCAAGCAGCCGGGTGGTGGGTGGCTGTTCGCTAATCCGTGAGCGGCCCGTTGTTGAGCGCCGCGGAGAAATCGATGGCGCGCTGACGACCCGGACCGGGGGAACGGGGACCGACGGCGCCGGGAATCGGTGCGATTCTCAGCACGACACACGTGGGGCCGGGGTCGTCGATCACGCTACGGGCTCCCGCACGCCAGCGGTTCAGATCGTCGAATTCGTACAGTGACCGAAATCCGCAGGAACCGGCGACGGACGCGAAATCGAGGCTGTGGCCGTCCTGTCGCGAACCGGCGGAACCGGGTGTCGTTTGCGCGCCGGTCACCTCGTAAATGCCGTTATCGAAGATCATCAACGTCAGATTCTGCGGTGCCTGCGCGGTGATCGTCACCAGCGATCCGAGATTCATTAGCGTCGAGCCGTCCCCGTTGCAGACGATCACCCCCTGCCGGGGCTGGGCCAGTGCCAGCCCCAATCCCAGACCGGTTGCCTGCCCCATGCTGGAGGGCACCAGATTAAAGTCGAGCGGATGGGAGCTCAGCCGCATCCATTCGCGCGAGACTCCCATGGCCGTCACCACCACCTCGTCGCTGCGGACCGAGTGGAGCACCTGGAGAGTTTCGACCAGCGGCATTTGTGGGACGGTGGTCATGATTGCAAAGGCTTCGATGTTGGCGGTTGGGCCAAGGGGCGTTTAAGCTTTTCCTTCGGCGATCAGTGCGACGCCGGGACGTCGCTCTTCGTGGCAACTGCGATAATGCTGCTTGAGCAACTCCAGCTTGCCCGGTTCGTCAATAAGCCGATAATCGAGCTTCCAGGCGTCGAGAATCGGCTCGGTGAACACGAGGCAGGTATCGCCCGGCAGTGTGCTTTGGTTCAGATAGCTGCGGTAACCGACAAAGGCAAACAGCGGCAGTTGATAGTCGTGCAGCATGTTCCGCAGGGCATCGCCCGACTCAAACAGGCCGGTACACTGAATCATCACCAGCGGGTTCTTTCCGCCCAAATACAAGCCGGCGGCAACCGACCACGCTTCGCCCTCTCGGCAGACGCGGATCAATTGAATCGACGGCGAAGCGTTCAGCTCTGCTTCCCACTGGCCTAACGTGCTGTCCGGCACCCAGACCACGTGCGTGATTTTCAGTTCGTCGAGCAGGTTGACGATTTGCTGACCTGTGAACATTTGATCGATAGGCGCTGGGAGACACAAGAACGTTTGAACGCTGGTGTGTCCAAGATATCGGTTTCTGGTTACGTTTTCAAAGCAAAAGAGCGCCGAACGTGAATTCTGTTCGCGTTTGTCACGTTTCGAGTTTCGCCGACCGATTTTCCGCTTGCGGCATAGCGGACCAAACAGCCCCACGAAACCGGCTTGGGGAGGGTGAAGTTCATGTTTTGAGGTCCTGTTACTTCTGTGATCGTTTCGGAAAGAACGGCGTCACCCAGATAAACGCGCGTCCCCGTTCATCGATGCGGTATTTTCGGGTCAGCTTCTGCGGAGCCGTTATCCCGCGCAGCAACAGGCTCCATGTTGTCTTTTTCGACGGATAGGAAACCACGATTTTGTTGACATCGATGCCCCGGGACTCGATGCCATAGTGATCGATGTGAATTGGTACTTCCGTCAGTGCCGAGATCCCCTGCAGCACGTCGACGAGCTTGACGTCGTCGAGCTGCACAGGGACGAATTTGAACAGTTCGGGAGCGGTCTTAGCCGGATTTTCCTTCGGTTCCCAGCCAACAGGCCAGACGTCTCGTGTGGTATTCAGCGGTTCAATCACCAATTCGATTGACGCTTCCGGCGTCCGCAACGGACGAAATCCGAGATCGTATTCATTGAGCATGAGTGCCAGCGCCGTCCCCGTACTATGCCCTTTCAGCCTATTGCGAACCCCCGAATCGCTGCCGATCGTTTCTGCGAGACGGTTGCGGGCGGCCACCGAAAATCGGACCGGATACTTTGCCGGCAACGGCATGCTCGCCAGCGCTTTTTCCAGCGGAAGTCCGCGAAGCTTCTTCGTTACCGCTGTACTCAGCGCTTGATAGAGTGCCGTGAACTGAGCCTTGTTCAGTCCCCAGATCGGTTGACCTTCCGGCACCCCTTGCGATCCATAGGTCTTGAGCGATCGAAGCCATTCTCGCAGCGCGGTCCCCTCTGAGATGGAAAAACTGCGGTCGGGAAAAATCAGTTTGCCGCTGCGATCGAGTTTGCCGATGACCGTCACCTCGCGCAGTCGGCCGAGCTTGCGCTCTTTGATTTGTGGTTTTTCGTCGAGAATGCTGCGACGGATGCGCACCGAAAACCCGATTTGCTCGAAAGTCTGCCGCCACTGTTGCGCTCTCAGCCCGACCCCTTGTTTGTCGGTCAGTATGTCGACGTAGATTGTTGTTCTACCGGCACTGTTTCGCGATCGGCCTGTCTTGGAGCCGGGGCGAACCGTGTCGACCTGCGCGCGAATTATGTCGATCGTGGAGCCGACACTTACACAGAACGTCACCACCGTCACGATGAAACCGGGACAAGGTCGCATCTCTCACCTCTGTTCGCTGGAAAACCACAACCGCAAGACGTGTTTGTTTGATGATAGCACACGCTGCAGCGGAAGGCAGCGGCATTTCACGCGCACCCATCATCGGGGGCCAGCCGGCAGAAAACATCGGCTGTCCACCGGCATGGATAAATTTGGGGGACTTGGGTAATTTTTTCGAATTTTCTTGAGAAAGTTTCCTTCGGGGTGAAGAAAGTAAAACTTGTTAGCAGATTTACAACCGTGAACGTGGGTTACCGAAAGGGATGTGAACAATGACAACGAAGTTTTTTGAGATTCTTCGGGGGTGTGAAGTGCGACGAAGGACTGGATTGGTTGTTTTTGTTTGTTAAACCTGCATAGCAATTTTGTTGGCAACAGCAAGCACGGAATCGGCAGGCGTCATTGTCCTGCAGCCGGTGGATGGAAAAGATACCTGGGTTTGGAGTTCAGTGGATTTCAGCCACGCTACTCATCGGGAGCTGCGCACCAACCAGACGGCTTCCTTTGACCAATTTATACTCATCGAGTTTTCAGATTTTCCAGGGGTTGTCGCAGGGTCCACGATCAATTCCGCGACCCTCGAATTGTTCAACTACGATAACTTTACCGACCTTCCCCTTGATCTGAAGGCCAGCCAAATTACGTCCGCCTGGGTGGAGACCGTCACGTTTTTAACCCACCCCACAGTCAACGCGACACCCGAGGACATCACGGAAATAACGATTGATGATGTATGGTACTCATGGGATCTCACATCTTTGACCCAGGACTGGGTTGACGCTACGGCGTCAAACTATGGCGTGCAAAATTTTGATTCAGGGCCGGGCCATTTTCAAAGATTCGCGTCGAGCGATATCGGTGGTGGTGGCGTTGAGCCAGCGCATCCCGGAGGAGATTTACGGCCAAAGTTGACGATCGACTTCATGGTCCCGATGCCGCCGAGCAATGTGATTCCCGAGTCGTCAAGTCTGCTTCTTTGGGGCATCGGTTTGGTCGGGATCGTCATCATGGAACGACGGCGACGAAAGCAGAAACTGGCAGCTTGATTTGAAGAACTTGACCACCAATCCCCGGTCCCTGACGGGGTTTTTCTTTGCGCCGTTCGGCTCCGTAGAACGTCCCGAATTGAGGTTCTTGGGAGGGCGAAGCTCCGGCTGAACCATGACTTTTATCGATCCAGCGGCTCGGTAAAAGCCTGTCCACAGTCTGTAGACTTCTGGTGTCTCATGACACGACTGGTAAACTTCCCAGCGCGGGGACCGCGTAGTTCTCAGGCGGCGGTTTATGCCAGAACGTCATGGACGACGTGACCGTGCACGTCGGTCAGGCGAAAGTTGCGGCCCTGAAAGCGATAAACCAACTGTTTGTGGTCGATGCCCAGAGAGTGCAGGATGGTGGCGTTCAGGTCGTGGATGTGAACCGGGTTCTCGAGGATGTTGTAGCTGAAGTCGTCGGTCTTGCCGTAGGTCAGCCCGCCGCGGATGCCGCCGCCGGCCATCCAAATCGAGAAGCAGCGCGGATGGTGATCGCGTCCGTAATTGGTACTGGTGAGCGTTCCCTGGCTGTAAACAGTCCGGCCGAACTCGCCTCCCCAGATGACCAGCGTGTCGTCGAGCATGCCCCGCTGTTTGAGGTCTTTGATGAGCGCCGCGCTGCCCTGATCGACGTCGCGGCACTGGTTGCGGATGTCTTTGGGTAAATTGCGGTGCTGGTCCCAACCGCGAATAAAAATCTGGACAAAGCGCACATTGCGTTCCGCCAGCCTGCGGGCCAGCAGACAACTGGCGGCAAACGTGCCGGGCGTGGTAACTTCCGGGCCGTACATGTCGAGAATGTGTTTCGGTTCACCACTAATATCGGCCAGCTCCGGTACCGAGGTCTGCATGCGATAGGCCATTTCGTACTGGGCGATGCGAGTATTGATTTCCGGATCGCCGACTGAATCGAACTGTTTGCTGTTCAGTTTGGCCAGCGCATCGAGCATCTGCCGCCGCGTTTGGCCGGTCACGCCGGCCGGATTGGAGAGATACAGCACCGGGTCGCCCTGCGACCGCAGTGCGACACCGGCGTGCCTCGACGGCAGCCAGCCCGTCCCCCACAGCCGCTCGTACAGCGCCTGTGCCTCTTGACGTCCGGACCAAGTGGCTGTCAGCACGACAAAGGAGGGCAGGTTACGGCTCATGCGGCCCAGCCCGTAGGAAAGCCAAGCCCCCATGCTCGGACGGCCCGGTTTCTGGTCGCCGGTTTGGATGTAGGTAATGGCCGGGTCGTGGTTGATCGCCTCGGTGTTGACCGTGCGGATGATGGTGATGTCGTCAACAATCGAAGCGGTGTGCGGCAACAATTCGCTGATCCACGCGCCGCATCGGCCGTGCTGGCGGAACTTGAAAATCGATGGGACGACCGGAAACCGCTTCTGTCCGGACGTCATCGTCGTCAGCCGTTGTCCCCTACGGACCGAGTCGGGTAGTTCTTTGTCGAAGTGCTCGCGCAACTGCGGCTTGTTGTCGAGCAGGTCGATCTGTGACGGAGCCCCGGACATGAACAGGTAGATGATCCGCTTTGCCTTCGGTATGAAGTGCGGTGTCCCAAGGATGCCCGTGTTCTCGGTGTCCCGGTCCGTCGGCGCCGCCAGCAACGACGGACTCATCAGCGACGTCAGCGCCGCGGTCCCGATGCCGGTGGCGGTGCGGCCGAAGAAATGACGGCGAGTCTGCAGCAATTGGTGTTCGCGAATGATGTCCATGGCTGGTTTCCTATGTGTCTTGTGTTTGTCCAGCGGCAACGCGATTATCCCTTGGTGATCGTCTCGTCAAGATTCAGAATCAGATTGGCCAGCATGGTCCAGGCGGCGAGTTGGCTCACGTCGAGTGATTCGTCCCGCTGCGACTCGCCGACGGACACCAGTTTTCGTGCCGATTCGGGATCGCGAGTGTACTCGGCTAGGTGCG
>CAUZTK010000083.1:0-12642 GCA_963582395.1 Planctomycetota bacterium
AGCGTGGCGGTGGACTCAATTGATGATTCATTCGGAACATAATGCTTTCGAGATCGCGACCGCCGCAACGACGGATCTGCCGTTGCTAACAGCCGATCTTCCTGGAATCGGGGGCAAAATCAAGCACTCGCCGGACGACTTCCAGGTCGAGGAGATTCCGGCATACCAACCGTCCGGCCAAGGGGAGCACCTCTTTCTGTGGATCGAGAAACGGGACACGTCGGCCGAGCAGTTGACTCGGCATCTCTCGCGGGTGCTGAGGATCTCGCCGCGCGACGTCGGCGTGGCGGGATTGAAGGATCGGCGGGCGGTCACGCGGCAATACGTCTCGGTGCCGGTCCGTTGCAGCGACCAGGTTGACGACTTGAACACCGATCGCATCTGTGTGCTGCGAGCCGTTCTGCATCGAAACAAACTGAAGACCGGTCACTTGCGCGGCAACCGATTTTCGATTCTGGTCCGTAAGCCGTGTGACGGTGCTGCCGATGTTGCCGCACCCGTATGCGAGATCATCGGGAAACGGGGATTTCCAAATTACTACGGCGATCAGCGGTTTGGTCTGGATGGCGAAACGCTGCGGACCGGAAGAGCACTGCTCAGTGGCCGACAGAAGCCGGCGGATTTGCCCGCATCTCGACGCCGATTTCTGCTGCGGCTGTCGATCTCTGCTGTGCAATCGTTTTTGTTGAATCGGATTCTTGCTGAAAGGCTGACCGACGGTCTGCTGCACACGGTCTTGCTGGGTGACGTGCTGCAAGTGGTCGAATCAGGCGGGATGTTTCGAGCGGAAGATATCGCGGCCGAGCAGCGGCGGGTCGATACCGGTGAAATCTCGATCACCGGTCCTATGTTCGGCCCGAAGATGGCGGCGGTAACCGGTGAACCGGCCGAGAGAGAAGACCGCGTGCTTCGCGAGTGCGGTTTGAGCAGCGACGTTTTTGTGCCTTTCCGAAAAGTCGCGCGGGGGACCCGGCGTCCGTTTACAGTTCGGACTGGTGAACTTTGCGTCAGGCCTGAAAAAGAGGGGCTGCGCTTCCAGTTCACGCTGCCGAGCGGCAGTTACGCCACGATGATGCTACGGGAGTTTCAGAAAACAACCGATTGATCGACCACTCCGCCCAACAACGGACTGCGATGGCAAACTTCTCGACGGCGATTCGGGCTTGTTGCTTTTAGGAACGATCTGTGATCGCGATTCCCGATTCGGTGATTTCGAACGGCACAATGTCGTCGCGGCAGGCGCTGCCGCGATGTTTGGCCACGTGCAAGGCGCGTCCCATTTTCGAGCCGTCGCGGGTCTTGCCCATCAAAATGACGGTATTGGCATTGGAAAGCACATCGCCGCTTTCGAGGGGACGGCCGAGCAGTTGATCGAACATGACTTCGTGCGTCGTGCAGAGCAGCAGGCAGCCGATTTGATTGTGATCGTAAAGGTGATTGCAGACCATTTGTTGCTGCGCGCGGAACCCGACGCGGAACAGGTCGCGGGCCACCCAATCGGACTGCTTGTGCAGAATTTGATGGTAGACGTAATCGAACATCTGAAACTGAAACGAATCGCTGACCTTGTCGGTCGGCTCGAAACCATCGATCACGCACCGCCGCACACCGTGGACGAAGTTGCCGTAAAACCAGGCGATGGAAATTTCCAGCTTCTGAGCCAGTTCGATTTTCCACGCACGCCAGTCGTCCGCTTCGAGATCGCTGATGGTGACTCGGCGGCCGCTGCGGCGGAACAGGTGCAGGTAATCGAATCGGGCCTGCTTTCGATCCCAGACCGCTGTGGGATCGATCTTCACATCAGCCGCCATCGCCCGCAGTTCCTGCCCGAACATTCGGCGGGCATACTCGCGGTGGTTCTGCGAGTCGCCTCGACTGGTCATGTCGAAGATGATGCCCGGTTCAGTTTCCTGTTCGATTCCGTGACGGGCGAACTGTAAACCAAGCTGCGTTTTGCCGATGCCGGTCGCGCCCAGCACGACGGTCATTGTGCCGGGAATTAGCCCGCCGCCCAAGAGGTCATCGAGTTCAGGAATTCCGGTTTCAAGTCGGTTTGACATGGTGCGGTCGGGGTGTTTTCATTGAGCCCGCGGTGAAAATTCCGTGGATCGAATTGTTGGTAACATTCGCTGGCCACCACCCCATTGGCCCCACGTGTGGTCACGTGGGGCTAAATCGTGTCAAATGGTTAACCAACGGTCGCGGGCGGCGACGTCCCAATAGTCGACGACTTTGCCGCCGGCCACGACCGTGACCTGTTTGTGCAGCGCCGTGGTCGGACAGATGTGCCGTGGAATCGCCAGCAGTTCATCACCGGGTGTGAACTGGCCGGCCCGCGAGGTTTCGAGCACTAGGTGCTCTTCGTTTTGCAGGACTTGTTTTGCGTCGGGCAGATCGGGAAAAACGAGCCGGTTGCCCATGGGCGGGTCGGATGCCACCCCCTTGTAGCCCAGATCGACGGTCACGCGGTCGTCGGTGGGACGGCTGATGACGCGGGTCAGCAGCAGCGCGGCTGGGGTGAAGACGAGATCGGGAAAAAACTCGCTGTATCCGGTATCGTTGAACAGACAGGTGCCGGGACTCACCTCGACGGTCGGATCGTCTATCTCAGCGAAAATGGGAAACGAACCGGTCCCGCCGGCGACGACCCGGGGCACCGGCCAGCCCGCTGCAATCAGATTCTTGCGAAACTCGGAGACCGGTTCCAAACAAGCCAGCACCGCTTGCTTGCGTTCTACCCGTGACTGTTGATGGTTCTGCCCGTCGTAAATGTGCAGCCCTGCCGGGTTAAGACCGTCGGTCTCGGCGATCTGTCGGTAGAGATTCTTCGCTGGCTCGCCCACCATAAGACCGGTGCGGTGCTGGCCAGTGTCGATGTCTAACAACACGTCGATTGACTTGTCTGCGTGCTGCATGGCTTGGCCGAGCGCGGCGGTCGGCTGTTGGTGATCGGCGGTGACGGCCAATGCCACCTCAGGAAACTTCTGCCGAAACTTAACCGCCCGGTCGATGTTCGGACCGACGAGACTATAGGCCAGAAAGATGTCCCTGACGCCGGCCGTCGCCAACATTTCGGCTTCGGCAAAAGTGGCCGCCTTGTGCTTCGTGATTCCGCGCGCCAGTTGCAACTGGACGACTTCGCGCATCTTGTGTGTTTTGCAGTGCGGCCGTAAGCGGCCCGGCCCGCCGGCGATCTGCAACATCTTGTCGAGATTTTCCTCAAGAATCTCGCGAAAGACGATCAAGCCGGGGCTGATGATCTGGCTGGTATTTTCGATTTGGTAACGAAGATGCATCTGGGATAACTCTGTCGCCACGTCGGGCGCTATCTGTCAAAGAACACCGTCTCGGCCGTTTTTCGGAGCAACCACTGCCGGTCGTCGTTCGAGAGGAAGTCGAGGCCGTTTTTGATCAGGTCGATTGAGCCCTTGTAGGTGTGGTTGTCTTGCACCTGGAAAGGACAGTCGGTGGCCCACATCAACCGCTGTGGGCCGAAGGCGTCGTACACATGGCGGATCATCGGCCCCAGATCGTGGTAGGGCGGCTTCTTTTTCCCGAGTGCATAAAAGGCCGAGACTTTCACGTGCACATTTTTGTGCCGGGCCATGTCGCACAGTGCTTTGACGTCTTGCGGGTCGATTCTTCCCGTCACGCCGATGCGGGATAGATGATCGATGACGACCGGCGTGTCGGGAAAATCGCGGCACATGCGGTCCAGCGCCGGCAGCTCGACGGCATCCATCAGGCAGCACAGGGCCAGGTTTTCGTCCG
Source organism: Planctomycetota bacterium (assembly GCA_963582395.1). Lineage (GTDB taxonomy): Bacteria > Planctomycetota > Planctomycetia > Planctomycetales > Planctomycetaceae > CAUZTK01. The sequence goes on from CAUZTK010000083.1 coordinate 3,772, forward strand.
CGCCGGTGGTCCACATCTGGTGCATGCTCTCGGAACCGAGCCATTCCTGTTTCGGGCGGTCCTTGGGATAAATGCGAAAGCCGCGCACACCCTGCCCTTTCATCTTTCGCATTTCCAGATCGGGCCGACGGCTGGTCTGGTCGATGACCGCCACGCCGGAAAAAGTGCGCGGTTGTTTGCGGATGGCGTCGAGCATGTAGCTATTGTCGTAGCCGTAAAACGACATCTGAATGAGCACGACACGATCAACACCGACCGGCCGGGCGATCTTGAGCAGTTCACCGACGGTGAACGAAGGGGGCTGCATGTTGAACCGCCGAAACCCGGCAGCCAGCGGATAGCTTTTCGTGTCGGGCGTCCAGATATGAGAATGCGCGTCGATATAGTTCATTGCGGACGTTTGGCTCGAATCGTGGGTGGGTGGTTCAAGGGGCCGCCAAGCTGCGAGCGGTCAACGAGATCATTTCGATTTGCAAAAGAATTTGCGAACGAGTTTTTCCGACGGAGGTGGGGTGAGTTTGGTCACCACGACGACCATCGTGAACGAGACGACCAAACCGACAATGATCGGATCGAAATTCATGAACCGGTACGGCCGAAAAAAGCTGCCGTTGACGAACATCCCCGTAAAGTACATCGAGAGGTGGGCCGTGAAACCGGCAATCATGCCCGACATCGCGCCGGCGGTGTTCACACGCGGCCAGTAGAGCGCAAAGACCATCGGTCCGAGAAAACTGGCGGCCAGTCCGCTGCCGGTGTAAACGATGATGTCTTGCAGAAAATCGGGGGGGTTGACAGCGCCCAACATGGCGGCCGATCCCACCAACAACGTGAACAAATAGCTTAGCCGCTTAATGATCCTTTCGGACGCCTCTGGGTTGATGTTCCGCTGATAGATGTCGCGCACCAAGGCTGATGAGATCATCAGCAGGAAACTGTCGACGGTCGACATGACGGCGGCAAACGGAGCCGCTACCAACAAACCGGCCAGCCAGCCCCAGCCAATGTTTTCGGTCAGGAACCTGGCCATGGCCGGCATTATGCGGTCGGATTCGGCTTCCATGCCGGGCATCAGCACGCGGGCGCAGCAGAAAATGAGCACCAGTGGAAAGTAAATCATCGTGTAATAGATGGCGACGGTGAAGATCGCCCGCCGGAGTGTCGTGGAGTCCTTGAAGGCCATCAGCCGCACCATGTTGCTCGGCTGACCGGAACCGGAAATGGCCCACATGAAGAAAAACGAGATCGCCAGGCTCAGCGGCAGGAAACCGTGTTGGCTGCTCGGACTCGGTCCTGGACCGGTTACGTAAACCCCCTTGCGGTCTGGTTCGGTGCCGTACTCGTACGGTTCGTGTGCAATGTCGACGACCGACAGTTGATCGTCCAGTTGCTCATGTCCGGCCTTGACCCTGCTCAACACCGTGTCGATGTCGCCGGGGGTGACAATCTCGAGCACGGCAACATCCTCGGCCCGGTTCTGCTCTGGGGGAATGACGGTGGTAGTGATGACCCGCAGCAATTGCGGCCGATTGCCGTCCGGGTTCGGGACCGTGACCCAGGTCCCCATCGGAACAACGTGCTGTGCCGGCCGCTCAGACTCGGCCAGCAGCAATGTCGCCCGACCACGACGGGGCGGCGACATCTCTGCCATTTGCCGGGTGGCGTTGTCCATGCCGCCCACTTGTGAAATCGCTAAAGGCAGAAGAATCAACACGCCGACCACCATCACCACGCCTTGCATCACGTCGGTCCAGACGACCGCGCGAAACCCGCCGTACGTGGTGTAGATGATGACCGCCAGACCAAATGTAAACAGACACAACAGGTATTCAGGTCCCAGGCTGTTTTCGAGGAAACCAATTCCCTGAATCTGCTGGCCGAACCAGACGGCCGACTTGCTGAACGGCTCGACGCCATTCAGCAGCGTTTGCAGAATCAGGCTGCCCGCTTTGAATTGCGCCACCAGGTTAAACGACATGAAAAAGACGATCAGCGAGACCGCCAACAGTCCTAACTTGGCGCTGAGAAAGCGGTCGCGGATCACGTCAGGAACGGTGATCGACCCGGAAATGCGGGCAATCTGGTTGAGCCGCTTGCCGAGCAGGCCCATCGTGCAGATGGGAACAACCATGTAGCTGCCGATCCACAAAGCCAGCACCCAGCCGTGTGTATAAATTTTCGATGGGAACCCGGTGAAGCTGCCGCCAGAGGAGCTGGTCGCAGCAAACGTCAGTGCAAAGGCCCACACGCCCAAACTGCGACTGCCGAGAAAATACTCGCTCAGAAAGCTCTTCTTCCGCAGCAGTATATTCGAGGCTGCCGCCAGTCCGAAAACGGCCAGCGTGTAAATCAAGAACGTAATCAGTGCAGCGTTCGAACTTGCCTGAGCCAATACGGGAAGAATATGCGGCAAAGGAGCGCTCATGCTTCGGCCCCTTTCTCACCAGCGGCCTGTGGGGCGGCGTGTAGTTCGGCGATTTCTTCTTCGATGTCGGCTCCCTCGTGGGCTTCGCCGAGATCGTCATCGGCCATGTAGAAAAAACAAAACCAGACGGTGAAAATGTCGGCCAGCAGCCAAGGAACGGCAACGCCCCAAAGGACCCAACTGGGGATTCCCAGCATGGTGTCTCTCTGGACATCAAAGTCGGATGTGTAACCGTTGAGGTAACAATACGGAACCGCCCACAGGAGTGCCAACACCCACACGCTGAAGATGATGATCGCCTCTCGGTGGGCGTGAAGAAAAACCGGATCGTATTCGACCTGATGACCGGTCTCGTCCAGCAGCGGGGAAGAACTCATGTTATGTCTCTACGTGGATCAGGGGAGCGGACTATTATAAGCCAGTCATTGTAGTGACCGCAGCAAACGATTTCAAAGACAAGCGACCATTTGACAAGGCGAGTCAGTTTTTCATTCCGAGGTCTCCGGATAGGGGTCTGGCCCGATCCAGAAAAGAATGGTTGCGGATTGATGCAGATCGGCGGTTCTTAGCAATTTGCTCTGAACAATGGGCCAGACCCCCTCGCGCGGATATAATCACCCTTGCCGCCGCGAACCGCAGCATTCTCTTTCGGGGACAAACGTGATGCCACGCAAATCAGAGACACAACGAATCGGTTTCGTCGGCGCCGGGCGCATGGCCACCGCGCTGGCGAAGGGGCTGACCTCGTCGGGATTCACCTCGCCCGAACAGGTCGTGGCCAGTGATCCCTTGCCGGCTGCTCATGAGCAGTTCTCACAACAGACCGGTGGCCGCATCGTCGAAACGAATTCCGACGTGTTCCATGACGCCAACATTGTGTTTCTGGCCGTCAAGCCGCAGCAAATGGAAGCAGTTCTCGCCGACGTGCAGGACGCAGTCACGTCAGAGCATCTTCTTGTCTCGATTGCCGCCGGTGTTCCAATTTCGACGCTCACGGCGGCGCTGGGAAAGGCCAGCCGCGTTGTGCGAGTGATGCCCAACACACCCGCTCTGGTGGGTGTCGGGGCGGCCGCTTATGCGATTGGTGGCGCCGCCACCGAACACGACGGCCGGCTCGTGGAAGCAATGCTCTCGACGGTCGGGATTGCGGTTTCCGTTCCGGAGCAGTTACTCGACGCGGTCACCGGTCTTTCCGGAAGCGGTCCGGCCTACGTATTTCAGGTCATCGAAGCGCTGAGCGACGGCGGTGTGCTGGTCGGGCTGCCCCGCGAGGCCGCCACCCGATTGGCTGCCCAGACGGTGCTGGGCGCTGCCCGCATGGTGCTTGAAACCGGCGAGCATCCTGGCGTGCTCAAGGACGCTGTAACCAGCGCGGGCGGCACCACTATTGCCGGACTGCACGCGCTGGAACGGGGCGGGCTGCGTTCGACTCTGATGGATGCCGTCCAGGCAGCAACCGCACGATCGCGCCAACTGGGAGAATCGTCAGAGGCGCCCAGACCAGAGGCGTTCAGACCGCTATGACACGCAGTGGCAACACGTACTCATCGTCGGTAACCGCTTCGGTCATGTTGATAGCCTGCGGTCGGAAGCTATTTTTGTGAAACCGTACCGGTCGTTCGTTTCGGTCGATTGTTACTGTCCGGGGCGATTGAAGAATCGGAATCGATCCAAAAACACAACTGAGATGGGGCTGTGCTGAATAGTTCGGCATCCGCGGAGAGTTGCCGGCGGTCAGTCCCTGCGAGGTGAGAGAACGAAGCAGCGCGATCCATCGTGGAAAGCTCTGCATCGGTCAGCTTTTTCTCCTAGGCTGAGGATTCGTTCCCGCACGACTTCCAGTCAGGCGCCGTTTTTGAATCGTTTCTAAATCGACCCCAGCTGGTTCGACCCCAAGTGGCCGGCATACGAACGAAAAGTCGTGTTTGTCGTCGAGAGTGTCGAGTTCCGACGATTGCCAGTTCTCCACAGGCAGCAGAAGATGGTCACCGAACGATTGGTTGCCGACGAAATTCTCCCCCCCGGAATCAGTGTCCGTGGCGGGCACCCCCGAGATTCGTCACAACTGCTGTTGGGACTCATGACGTTGTCGCGCTGGGCCCAGACTTGCAACAACAGCGAATCAGATCCGTTGGATGGCATCATCTCCAAAGGCGTTCTGAAGACGCTGCTTTCGGCATTGAATTTTCGCGATGTCGCCTCCGTCGCACATGCCCGCCGAGTCGCCATCTTGGCCGTCGGAATAGGGAACTGTCTCGGCTGGGAACCTTCGCAGCAAAAAATGCTCGAAGTGGCGTCTCAGATGTGCGATATCGGCAAAATCGGTGTCCCCGATCATTTCCTGTTCAAGCCGGACAAGCTGAGCGTTGAGGAAGCGGAGTTGATGGACCTGCATCGCAACATCGCAATTGCCGTCTTGCAGGCTTGCCGCGTCAACCAAGAAGTCCTCGAGATCATCTCGCAGGCGCACAGTCACTATAATAGTGAGACAAACGGTTACCGGCAGATCGGCAGCGACGTGCATTTAGGTGCCCGAATTCTCGCCGTGGTCGATGCCTACGACTCACTGAGCACCGATCAGGAGTACCGGCAGGCCAAACCTCATGGGGATGTCATCGAGATCCTGATGAAAGAGGCCGGGTCGAAGTTCGATGGAAACGTGATCCATTCGCTGGACCGGTGGATTGCCAACGAAGGGTCGCCGTTTTCACGCGAGGTCGCTCAGTCGTCTTGTTCGCCGACAGCATCTCGTGGACAACCGGTTCGGGAAGTGGGTCTGCTGTGTCACATCTTTTCCTACCTCTACTTTTTGGAAAGTCTGTACGAAGGCTACTATCTGGTCGATTCGGATTTGCGGTACGTTGTTTGGAATCGGGGCATCGAACATTTGCTGGGGCAGTCATCCTCCGAGGTGCTGGGCCAGGTGTGGTCAAGCCGGACGCCCTGCCATGCCGACAAACTTGGACGGCCGCTGGCGGAGCGAGATTGCCCGATGCACAAGGTGATCGAGACCGAAAAGCCGAACACCTCGACCGTGCAAGTCCAGCATTGTGACGGGCAGTGGATTGAGGTCGAACTGCAATCGGTGCCGCTCTTCGATACCGAGAACCGCCTTCACGGCGTCGCCCAAATTTTCAAGGATAACAGTCGTAACAGCCGAGTTCCCGAATTCCGCGAGCTGAAGATGGCCGCCAGCCGTGACGCGATCACCGGAGTAGCCAACCGGGACGAACTAGAGCAACAACTGGAACTGTTCGTTTCGGAATTCGAACGGCAGGCCGATCCGGAACCCTTCAGCGTCATCTTTCTGGACATCGATTTTTTAAGAGTGTCAACGATACGTTCGGTCATTCGGCCGGTGACCGGGTTCTCGTCGACCTCTCGCGACTGTTGCAGCACGAAATGTATTCGGGCGAACTGGTGGCGCGTTACGGCGGCGAAGAGTTCGTGATTCTCTGTCCTTGAACCGATCTGGGAAAAGACACCGCCGTGCCGAGCGGCTGCGAAACGCCATTTCCCATTCGTCGATCGGCGACTTGAAGGGCTTCCGCGTCACCTCATCGTTTGGTGTGACGCAAGCGGAACCGGGCGATACTGCCGAGACCGTCCTCAAACGCGCCGACAAGGCACTTTACATTTCCAAAGAAACGGGCCGCAACCGCACTACGAAGCTCACCCAGGCCATGTTGCAGGATGAAACGCAAGAAGAACACCAGGACGATAAATCCGACGAACCGTTCGTCTTCACCCGCACATTCGAGGCTTGTGTCGACTCCGACATGGTCGTCTATAAACGCCAAAGATTCGTGGACGCGCATGACGTTAAACTGAAGGATGTCAGCCGGGAGCGTGTGACCATGCAGGTCGGAAGACGCGGCTTGTTTCCCTTCTGGGGCAACCGAGACGAACGTCGCCCCATTGTGCTGAAAATCGAGTTCGGAGACGACAGATCATCGACCGGCCCCGGTTCTCATCAAATCCTGCGCTGCGCCAGCATCACGGCTCGTGTGCAACCGATCGGGCGAATTCGTGATGCCGCGGTTTTTGAGGCACGTGCCCGACGCGTCCTCAAAGCCCTGCGTTCCTACTTCGTCGTCAACTGAAGTTTGCCTGGTTGTTCCCAAGACCAAAGCCGACGGCGGTTGGGGAACGTGAATGGGCGTTCGATGCCGACCGCCAATCAAGTATTGGTGTTGGCGAAAATGGGTCAACGCCTTTAGACTTTGACGTCGGCCGCTCAAGTCAGCCCGGCTGGATACCGATAACACCGAAGCGACGTTTCGCGCTGCGCGTCAAGGCTGCCCCGAGCGTGGTTTATGGCAGGAGTTTTGAAATCGACGAGCCAAACTCCATCGTGAATCGATTTCCCTCTTTTCAACCGCATACACTTCTTCGCAGTGGCCATCTCCAGACCGTCGCAGCTGCCGTTTTCCAAGGCAGGCGATACCCCTACCGAGCGGTGCGTCATTCGGTCCTACTACAGGACGGCGACACGACGATTCTGCACGACGATCGGCCCAAGGGGTGGCAACCGACTTCGCCGACGGCGCTGTTAATCCACGGGCTGGCTGGTTGTCATCAGAGTTCATACATGGTCCGCGTAGCCGGGCGGCTCAACGAAGCCGGCGTGCGCACGTTTCGCATGGACATGCGGGCCTGTGGTGCGGGAGAGGGGCTTTCCCGCATGCCGTATCACGCGGGTTGTTCCCATGACCTGCTTGCGGCTCTCGAACGAATTGCCGAAATCTGTCCGACCTCGCTGATCAATCTCGTCGGCTTTTCGATTGGCGGGAATGTTGCGCTCAAACTGGTGGGTGAGGCCCCCGACCGCCTGCCGCCGCAGCTCAGCCGTTTGGTCGTCATCAGCCCGCCCATTGATCTGGCAGTCTGTGTAGATAGCATTTCGAAAGCTGCCGCCGGCTTCTACGATCGCTATTTTGTCAGAATGCACTATCGGCGTCTGTTTCGATCCGACCTTCTGATCGAGCATGCCCCCCACGTCGTCGGTGCGCTGCGGCTGCACAGTCAGCGGGATTTCGACAACTTTTACACCGCGGCCGTGTGGGGATTTGATACGGTCGACCGATTTTACGCCGACACCAGTTCGTGCCCCGTGATTTCGGACGTTCGCATTCCGACGTTGCTCATCGCCTCACGCGACGACCCGCTGGTTCCGGTTGAGCTATTTGAAGAGCTGGAGACACCAAGTTCGATCACGTTGCATTTGACCGATCACGGCGGTCATTTGGGGTTCATCGGCCGCCGGGGTCTGGATACCGATCGCCGTTGGATGGACTGGAGAATTGTCGATTGGATCACGGCCGGTCGGACAACCTCCGCTGCCGTGGCAGCGTGAAATCGAACCATTCGGGTTTCGGCGGGCCGGGTGTTTGTTAGACCGTTATCGGGTGTGAAACGTAAATTTTGTTCGCGCTTCCAAATCCGAAATCCGAAGCAAATTCGAATTCTTGAAATACGAATGTTCAAAACTTCCCAGTCATCTGCTGCTGCATTCTGACGTTTCGGATTTCAAGGCGTAGCCTTGCCTAGTCCTTTCTCGCAAGGACTTGACCAGACTTGGCGGAATGAAGTGTCTGATCCTGGTCGCCGGTAAAGGGAGCCGACTCCCAGGCCAACCCGATGGTTTGCATGCAGCGAATCGTCAGCCAAGTCAGGTCCAGTTCCCACCAACGATGTCCGTGCCGGGCCGCGCGTTGGTCGGCATGGTGGTTGTTGTGCCAGCCCTCTCCGTATGTCAGCAGCGCCACCCACCACAGATTGCGGCTGTTGTCGTTGGTGTTGTAGTTGCGATATCCCCAGATGTGCGTGGCCGAATTGATGAGCCACGTGACATGCATCACGTAGACTAAGCGGACGAACATGCCGTACACCAACAGCGACACGCCGGTCGGTAGATCCCAAATCAACCAACCGCCGGCGAAGAACGTCGCCCCGCCCAGGAGCTGCCACCACAGAAAGCTTTTGTTGAGGAACCGCATAAAGCCTTCGCGCAACAAATCGGGCGCATAGCGGCCGTAGAGTTTGGCCCATTCATCGGTGTTGTGCCGCGGCAGCATCCACAACATGTGGCTCCACCACCGCCCGTGGCGCGGGGAATGGGGATCGGCTTCCTGGTCGCTGAAGCGATGATGCTTGCGATGGTTTGCAACCCACATGATCGGCGGTCCTTCGCCAGCCAGCATTCCGCACCACGCCAGAAACCGCCGCACCCACGGAAACGTTTCGAAGCTGCTGTGCGTCAGCAAACGATGATAGCCCAAGCAGACACCCAAGCCCCCGGTGATCCAACTCAGCACAAGCGCCAGCAAGACGCCCTGCCAAGTGAAGCACAGCGGTGCCGTCAAGGCTCCCAGGTGCAATCCCCCGATCCACAAGACGGCAGGCCATTCCAGTCCCCGTGTCCAGCGTCCGTCAACGACGGACTG
>CAUZTK010000084.1:0-12610 GCA_963582395.1 Planctomycetota bacterium
GAAGATGTTCGGTAGCCGGCAAGTTTTCGGTGTGCGGCAACTCCGATAAAAAAACCGGCTTTGTCGGAGGGGTTGCCGCCGGTGGAATCGTCCGATTATCATTCGCAGGTTCCGTGTTCCGAACCACTGATGTGCGGATTCGTTTTCCATGCCGATTGAGTCAGTCAGCGTTGTTGTGCTGGCGATTGTTTTTCTGGCGGCGCTGGCCCGTTCGACGTTCGGGTTCGGAGATGCGCTGATCGCGATGCCTTTGTTGTCACTGCTCAGCGATGCGAACACGGTCCACTTTTCGAAGCCGCTGGTCGCGATGGTGACGGCCACAACTGCCGGACTGATGCTCGTCAAAGACTGGCGATCGGTCCACTTCAAAAGCGCTGCGTGGCTGGTGCTTTCCGCGGCGTTCGGGATCCCGCTAGGGCTTTTGTTCCTCACGAATACGGATGAGCGAGTGGTCAAGGCCGTGCTGGCGGTGGTGGTGATTGCGTTTTCGGTCTACGCGCTGTGGCGGCCCAACCTGATGGTGCTTCACAGCGATAAGCCGGCCCTGTTGTTCGGGTTCATGGCGGGAGTGCTGGGCGGGGCTTACAACACACACGGACCACCGCTGGTCATTTACGGTGCGATGCGCCGCTGGCCGGCCGAGCGTTTTCGGGCCACCCTACAGGGTTATTTCGTGCCCGCTGCTCTGCTGATTGTCGGCAGCGATGGACTCAACGGGCGCTGGACCAGAAACATGCTGCTGCACTTCGTTTATTCGCTGCCGCTGATGATCGCAGCAGTCATCCTGGGACAACGGCTGAGCAGCCGCTTCAATCCACAGCAGTTCATTCGCTACATTTATATCTTGCTGATTGGAGTTGGTATCATCTTGTTGTTGAGCAGCCTTTCTGGTCGGTAGTCGCTGCAACGGCGGGGTAGCAGGGCCACTGCTTTGAGTGACCCTGTCAACGGCTTTCGGTCGACAGTGAAGCATGCCCACGCCAAGAGCCGGGTGCATAGCGCCCCGTTGAAAAAGGGTGCCACTGGCAGATTGCCTGCCAGTGCGAGTTAGAAAACGCTTGAAAACACGGGTGGACAAGCCACCCGTGGCACCCGAATAGGGTAAACCTTGCCTTTTTCAACAGACTGCTGGCATCCGGCGCGGGAGGCGGCACCTACTCGGCGTTTTCGGCGCCGACGTTTTCCGTCTCTTGGCTGAGATCGACGATCCGTTTCAGCCGCTGCTGCATCAATGTTTCCATTGACGTCTTAACGCCCGGCAAGTGGGCAACGAGTTTCTTGAAGGCCTCGCGCGAGACGGTCACCACGTTCGTTGCGCTCTGGGCCCGAGCCGTGGCCGTGCGGGCGCGATTGGAAATTAGGGCGATCTCGCCAAAGACGTCGCCGTCGCAGAGATTTGCGATCGTTTGACCATCGACGTCGATTTGGATTTCACCGTCGATGATAAAATAAATCTTGTTGCCGAAGTCACCCCGATCGAACACAAGTTCGCCTTCCTCAAAGTGTTCGGTGACAACCTCGCCCTGGTGGAAGATGCGGATTTGGGTGATGTCCCGCGGCAGAAAGAGGTCCAGTGTCCAATCCATCGCGACGCGAATTTTTCGATCGAGCCCGGGGAACTTCGAGAGGTAAATGGTTCTCCACAGTAACCAGGCAAAAATGCCAGACACCTTCACGCCCAGAACCTCGGCGACGGCGGAACGCTGTCCCAGCGACGCCAGCTTGCCCAGCCCCGTAAACGAAAATGGTTTGAGCGGCCGGCTCCGGATGGTGGCGAGAATGTTGTGCGCGCAAGTCTTGGCCTGACGCAGCGCGTGCTGAGCCGTCGGCGGCGACGTGATACCGTCAGGCTGCGGGACGGCGGCACAGTCACCGAGGGCCCAGACACCGGGCCAATCTGGCACATCGAGAAACCGGTCGACCACCACTCGTCCGCGTTCGAGCTGGCAAGGAAGATCGGCGATTAGCGGATGCGGCGCCGCCGGCACGGTGGCCACGACCGTCCGCGAGGGGATTGTCTGACGCTCGCCGCTGTTTTTCTCCTGGATCACAGCCCCATCGGCAGTCACGCCGATGAGTCGCGTGTTGAGACGGATCTCGACGCCCCGCCGATAGAGAATCCGATGAGCAAACTCCGCCAAATCTTCGCCGAGTTCTGGCAAAATGCGGTCCGCACTTTGCAGCAGCACGACGCGAAGATCATCTTGGCGGATGTCCGTGTAGGCTCGAATGGCGCTCTTCAGAAAATCGTTCAGTTCGGCCACCACCTCGACACCGGAGAACCCGCCCCCGCCCACGATGAACGTCAGCAGTTTTTTCTTCTCCTCCGGATCGGTTTCGATGTCAGCTTCTTCCAGCACGCGCACCGTCTGGTCGCGCAATCGAAGCGCGTCGCCCAGATATTTGAAGGGGATGGCGTGTTCTTGCATACCCGGCACAACCGAGTAGTTCAGCCGGGTGCCCATTCCCAGCACCAACTGGTCGTACTTCAGCGTGAGCGACTTCGGCCGGAATCCGGGCGAAAGACGTACCGTTTTATTCTCCAGGTCGATCGCTTCAACGTCGCGGGTATGCAGATGTGAGCGTTTCGCCAAACGCCGAATCGGGCTGATGGCATGCAGCGTTTCAATCGTTCCCGAAATGACCTCGGGCAAAAACGGCTGAAACACGATGTAGTTTTCTCGGTTGACGAGCGCGATTTCGATCTGACTGCGTTCGGCTCGCGTCATGGCCTGGTCGAGATACTTCGCCGTGTACACGCCGCCGAAACCGCCTCCCAAAATGGCAATCCGCGTTTTATCACCGTCCATCAGCCAGCTCCCTGGTGAGTCGTCAACGAAATCAAACGCACAAATCGGTAGATCGTGCTGCAAAATTGATCGATGGAATCAACTTTGCACACACTGGCCCTCAGTAAAAAGGCGAAAATTCAGCCAGCTATCGATGGTCCCCTCTTTCCATCTTGGGGGCCAATCGAATCGGTTCGCCCGGTCGAAAATCCGCCCCACAATCAAAAATCGATGATACCACCCACCAGCGGAAATCTGAACCGACAAGCGGAAGCAAGACATCTAACGAAACATCCGAGGACCGGCCAACACTGCACCCGAGAGCGGAAAAACGGCGGACTACAGCTCCCGACGATTGCAACGGCCGACCCCTTTTGAGACCCTGGTAGCATCTCGCGCAATGATCTGCGAGGTTATCTCTCGTTTCAACAATTGAGGAGTTACAGCATGGGAGCCGAACAAAAGGCGAAAGAACTGGGGCTAACGTTCAGAGAACGGGAATCGGGCTACTTGAATCTCTGCATCCGCACGGGAAATCTGTTGATCACTTCCGGCCACACCAGCGACCACAAGGGAACGTTGGGATCCGGCTTAACCGTCGAAGAGGGCTATGAGGCAGCCAAAGACTGCGCCCAGAAAATCCTCAATTCGGTGCACAACGTTCACGGAACGCTCGACGGTTTGAAAGTGATCAAGCTGCTCGGCTGCGTCTATTCGGCCCCCGACTTCACCGACCAGCATTTGGTCATCAACGGAGCTTCCGATTTGCTTCATGAGATTTTCGGTAAGCAGGACGATGGATATCATGCTCGCAGCGCGCTCGGTTTTGCGGCCCTGCCGACTGGCGCTGCCGTGGAAATCGAGGCAATTTTCGAGATCAAGGACTAGATTTTGCAGGCCTGTGCGGCCCGCTATGCCGCAATCGGCAACTCAGCACGGCGCCCGAGGGATCCGGCGTAAACCTCAGGTCGGTAACGAATTGAGCAAGTCGAAGATTCTCTGCCGCCCCGCGTGGCCGATTCTTGGCCGAAATAATCGGAAGAACCGTCGGAATACGTTCTCTCCGTTTGTTCACTACGATCCTCGGAAGCTGTAAAAAACGTTCTTCCGTCGCCGTAAGATCGTTAAAGGCCAAAGAGTTCGGTCGTCGAGAACAACGATAGACGAATCGTGGATGCGCCACGCCTGCAACCGCTGTCTGGATCGGGTTCAGGAACACGGACACCGCTGAGTTGTCAAGGGGGCAAGGATGTTCGCCGGGTTAACGACACGATGTGCGCGATTGGACGGTCAATTTCTTCTTTTGGCCCTGATTCTGCTATCGGCCGGTTGCAGCCGGTCTTTCCATCGCCAGCAAGCCGACCAAGAAGCTTACGCGCTGGTTGAGCAAAAGTCGAACGATCCGCGTTGGGCGCTACCGGGCTTCAACATTGAAATAGACCCCCGCAGCCGCATCTACGACGCCTACGATCCCAACTTTCCGCCGATGCCACCCGACGACCAGGCTTCGCATCAACTGATGCATCGCATCGACGGCAAGAAGGGATTCAGTCACTGGGACGACCACGGTCATATCGACCAGTTGGAAAATCCGTGCTGGCGCGACTACTTGACCGAGTACACCGAGCAAACCGAAGAGGGGGCCATCAAACTCGGATTGGACGAGGCGTTGATGTTGGGGTTGTTGCACTCCAGGGATTACCAGGAGCAGTTGGAGACGCTTTACCTCTCGGCTTTGGATGTCAGCACCGAGCGGTTTCGGTTCGACGTACAGTTTTTCGGCGGCAATGGAACGGCTTATCAACATTTAGGCAGTGAACGTCTCGGGGGAGAGAGCAACACGTTGAGCACGGTGACCGACGGAACCTTCAACCGCCGGTTTTCCGCGGCTGGTGAATTGCTTGTCGGATTTGCGAATACCTGGGTCTGGGAGTTCGCCGGACCAAACACCGGCATAACGACCTCGATTCTGAACTTCAGCCTGGTGCAGCCGCTCTTGCGGGCCGGCGGCCGAGCCGTTGCCCTCGAACAGTTAACCATCGCCGAACGGACCCTGCTAGCGAACCTCCGCGCCTTCCAGCGATACCGGCAGGGGTTCTACACCAACGCAGCTATCGGCGAATTAGGCGTCTCAGAAGTTCAGCGTCGTGGCGGTTTTTTCGGGGGCACGGGCCTGACTGGCTTCACCGGGACGGGTAGCGGCGGCTTCGGTGGGGTCGGCGGCGTCAGCAATTTCGGTCGGGGGGGATTCGGTACCGGCGGCGCTGCCGCCAGTGCGGGCGGAGCCGGGTTAGCCGGTGGCGGCGCGGGGCAGGTTGGCGGATTTATCGGGCTGTTGCAGCAGTTACAGCAGATTCGAAACACTCGGGAGAATCTGAACGCACAGTTGGGAACGCTGTCGTTGCTGGAATCGAATCTAGACGCCGGCCTGATCGATATCGCCCAGGTCGACCAGTTTCGACAGAACATCGAGACCGAGCGGGCCAATCTGCTGCAGGCGCAAAACGGGCTCCAAACATCGCTCGACAGATTCAAACGCAATAGGCTTGGTCTTCCTCCCGATCTGCCCATTGTGCTGGACGACACGATCGTCCGGCCGTTTCAGTTCATCGATCCAAGAATAAGTGCCGCGCAAAGCGCATTCGCCGAGTACATCGGCCAGTTCGGCGACCTGCCCGCTGAACCGACACTCCAGCAGATCCAACAAGCTCTGCAGCGGGTCACAGAACTGCGACAGCAAGCGGCCGAACAATTCGAGGCGGTTCCGGAAGACCTCCGGAAGCTCGATTCGGTTTCGGAATCCCGCCAGCAGCAGATGAGCGCTATCGAACGCCGGTTGTTTCAGTCCGACAAAGAAAAACTGGCCGTCAGCCTGACAGACGTTCGCCGCACATTCGATCAGACCAGCGGGACGCTGGAGCAGTTGAAAGCCGACCTGACACCCGACACCCGAAAGCCGGTGGCCGATCGGATGGTGGCGCTGCTGGTCGAGTTGTCCAACATGCTGGGCGAGCTGTCGTTGATTCAGGCACGGGCCCGGATGGAGATGATCACCCTAGATCCGGTCGAATTGGCTTCGACGGACGCGCTCGAAATTGCCCGGGCTTACCGCCTCGACTGGATGAACAACCGGGCCGCTCTGGTCGACACCTGGCGGTTGATCGAGTTCAACGCCAATCGGCTCAAGTCGGACCTGACGATCCGATTCAGCGGCGACATTCAAACATTGGGGGGCGACAACCCGGTCAAGTTTCGCGACGAAACCGGAACGCTGCGAGCCTCGGTCGAGATCGATCCGCCCTTCACACGTCTAGTTGAGCGCAATACCTTTCGCCAGCAGTTGATCGACTACCAGCGGGATCTGCGGCAGTTAATCGAATTTGAAGACCGAATCCACGAGACCTTGCGACAAATCCTGCGTACCTTGAGGCAACTGCAGGTCAACCTGGAGATTCAGAGACGTGCGGTGGCCATTGCCATTCGCCGCGTCGATCAGACCCGCGAAACTCTCAACCGGCCGGCTCCTCCGTCGCTGCCGGGACAGCCACCGGGGGCGTTTGGTCCGACGGCCGCCCAGAACCTGCTACTCGCCCTTTCCGACTTACGAAACACCCAGAACAACCTGATGAGTGTCTGGATGAACTACCAGGCCTCAAGAATGCGGCTGTATCGTGAATTGGGCATCATGCGAATCGACGAAAACGGCCTGTGGATCGACGAACCTTTGGAAGAGGCGCTGCGGGCCAGTTCTGAAGAATGTCCCTTGCCGCCCGCCGTCCCTTACGAGTGGTTACAGGACGAGGAAAACCGCCCGATCGATCAAGGCAATGGAGTCCCACCGCTTCCCGAATCTGCATCCAAAGCCCCCCAATTGCTGCCGCAGCCCGATCGTCGAACGGGTCAATACCTCAACGTGCGGCCGGTTCATTGGTTGCGGTCGGTGCTGACTTCCCGAAGGAAAGCGTCACAAAACAAGGCCCGGCAGGAGGCTGTCTCACGCACCAAACGGAAACGACGTCCCGCAAAGCCAGCGCCGGGCGAATCGATACCGGCGGTCGGGACCAACGCCAAGTCGAAACACCCTTTGACCGCAGAACTCGCTACGGTGACGATACTGGGCGAGGAGACACACCAAGCTGAGGAAGTGCGCAGAAATCAGTAGACTCATAGACTTCGAGCGGTCACGAATTGCGGTTCTTCGGGAGGGCGAAGCTTCCGCTGAGCCGTGGATATCACCGACCCTGCGGCTCGGCAGGAGCCTCGCCCTCCCTAAATTTGTGGCCGTGCCGAATATATCACAAAGTCGGTAAAACAAAATTCGAAGCTCGAAATCCGCGACAGGATTTCACCACGGAGCAAAGACCGGGGTATTGCCCGCCGATGATTGGCCTGCCTGAACGGTCGGGCAGGAGCCGGCTTCAGACGACTTCGCGAATGATCCGGCGTTCTTCGAGAATGTAGCGGGGCCGGCCGGTGAAGTCGTCGAAGGTCGTTTCCGGGTCGATTCCCAGGTGCCGATACATGATGGCCAGCACGTTCTCGGGCCGGTAGGGCGCCTCGAAAGGAACTTCTCCCCTGGAGTTCGACGCGCCGACAATGCCGGTTTTCAGCCCGCCGCCCGCCAGCAGCACGCTCATCACAGCACCCCAGTGGTCGCGGCCGGCGTTGCGGTTGATGCGCGGTGTTCGGCCGAACTCGCCCATGGCCACAACCAGCACGTTGTCTTGCAGACCTCGTTCATCAAGATCCCGGATCAGCGCCGCCGTGCCACGATCGTAGTTGGGGCCTTTTTTCTTCAGTCCTCGCTCGATCTTCTGGTGATCGTCCCAACCGGTCACCCGCACGGTGACACAGGTCACGCCCGCCTCGACCAGCCGGCGGGCTAACAACAGGCTCTGTCCGGTGCTGTTGCGACCGTACGCGTCTCGGGTACGGTCGTCTTCGCGGTGAATGTCGAAGGCCGTCCGCGCCTTCGATCCGGTGATCAGCTCGAACGCCTGCCGGGTGAACTGATCAACCGCTTCGGACGAACCCTCCAAGTCGAGCAGCCGACGCCTGGCATCGAGATTGAAAAGCAACGCCCTGCGATCCCCGAGCCGTTTCAGGTCGAGACCTTTGGTCAGGGCGAGGTTTTTGACCTCGAAGTTCTTCCGGCTCGGATCGCCGATGGTCTCGAACGGATTGTAACCTTTGCCCAAATGCGCCGCGCCACCGTTGCGCATAACACGGGGGATGGCCACGTAGGGCGGCAGCTCGAGGTCGTTAGGACCGCGCGTCTTGCCGATAATCGAGCCGAAAGAGGGCATCTGGTTCGGTCCGCCCTTCGGCCCACTTTTATAATAGCCGGTTTGCGACAGGTGGCTGGAGGGATCGTGGCTATTCTTATCGTGATGGATCGAGCGAACAATCACCAGCTTATCCATCAACTTGGCTTGCTCGACCATCAGATCGCTGAAGATCACGCCCGGCAGATTGGTGCGGATCACACCGAAGGGACCTCGGTATTCGAGGGGCGCTTGCGGCTTGGGGTCGTAGGTTTCGAACTGCGTCGGCCCGCCGGCGAGCTCGATGAAGATCACCGAACTGTCTGCCCGGCTTGTGCCCGATTCCGCCGCTGCAGTGCGGAGCCGCAGGACGTCGGCCAAACCCAAACCTCCCAGTCCCAGAAACCCGGCCTGCAAAAAACTGCGGCGGCGAATTCCATCGCAAAACGCGGCCGATTGACCGTAAAGCGTCAGCATGGTGATTCTCTCCGCGCCCGAGGCGATCGTTTGCCATCTTATGATGAACTACTGAATCAACGCCTCTCAAAGCTTATCGGAATTCTAGTGAAATCTGGACAGCCGGACAAGCAAGAGTTGCTGACTCAACATTTATCGTCCAAACCGTCGGCCGGCGATCGTCCAATGCCGGTCAGTCGTCTGGGAGACCCATGATCGCGAGATCTTCAATTCGTCGAGCAACTCGCGAATTTCGTCAAGCGTTAGTGCGGCGTGCAGCGAGTCGCGGAACATCTGCTGCTGATGTTCGTTTTCGTCGCCGGCGTAGGTTGCGACAAGGTGATCGAGTGTCTGGAGATGATCGGGACGCAGGAGGTCTCGGACAAACAGCAGGCCGCCGGGCCGCAGCACCCGCAGCATTTCCGCTAGTACTTGCATCGGCTGAGCAATGTGGTGGATGATGCTGTTCGACACAATGACGTCGAAAAAATGGTCGTCGTAGGGCAGATATTTGGCGTCGATCTGTTCCAATACGATCGCGTCTTGCAGACCGACCGTCTCGACGTTCTGCCGGGCGAGTTTCAGCATTTCTTCAGCCAGATCGATCGCGGTGACCCGACACGAAGAAGATTTGAGGCAGAGTTCGATCGGAATCAACGCTGTTCCGGTGCCGACATCGAGCATCATGGACGGCTGCCCGCCCTCGTCGAGCCGCATGCCGAGCGTTCGTCCCGCCCGCAGAAAGTCACAAACAAACGCTCGGTTGACTTCGCCGTGATCCATCGCGTTGTAATCGACGGCCTCTTGGCTGGTGTCCATCACTTCGGTTTCAAGCGTGCGGGGAAGCATGCCGTGACTCACCAGGCAGAAACGATGAAGGAGTCGGTGTCTAACAGGCACCGCACCAACTGAGACGAAAACCGCTACGCGAGGCCCTCGATTGGGTCGGTATGATCGATATGACAAGGTCGGCTGCTGCTGTTTTTCCAGACCGCTCTGGCCGTGTTCACGTTGCATTCAGTAAAATACAGTCCGATGATCGGAAGGAACTGAGATCTTGCGAGGAAAGTTACGACTTTATGCAGTTTATCATCCGCAGACCATGGGATCTGCCGCAACGAGCGCACACGCCGATCGATGTTTACCGCAATCGGAAACATCACCGACGAGAGTTTCTGAAGCGGGCCGGTTTGACGGCCGCTGGAATCGGTATGGCAAATCTGCTGTCCGGTTGCAGCAGCCCAAACAATGACGAAATCGAAGCCGCGGGCGCCGTCCCGTCGTTGCCGACACAGCACGCGTCGGCTTATCCGGCCCAGCGAAATCGCGAGTTCGACTATGGCCGACCGAAAACGGTGAAACGGGCGGCCGCTGAATATACCAACTTCTATGAGTTCTCGTCCTCCAAGGACAACTGGCGACACGTTGAAAACTTCAAAGTATCGCCTTGGTCGTTCGAGGTAGACGGACTGTGCTCAAAGCCGCAAACGTTTGACATGGACGACGTCTATCAGAGTTTCTCTCTGCAGGAGCGGGCGTATCGTCACCGCTGTGTCGAAACCTGGGCGATGTGCGCTCCCTGGACCGGGTTTCCGTTTCACGAACTCTTGAAGCTTGTCGAGCCGAAGCCGGCTGCAAAATACGTGACGATCGAATCATTCAACCGGCCCGACGAAGCACCAGCCATGCAGCACACGGTTTATCCCTGGCCGTATTCCGAAGCGCTGAGCATCGAAGAAGCGACGAACGAACTGGCCTTTGTGGCGACCGGCATTTACGGGGCGCCCCTGCCGAAGCAGCACGGTGCTCCCATCCGGCTGGTGGTTCCCTGGAAGTACGGGTTCAAAAGCATCAAGTCAATCGTCCGGATTACGCTCACGGAGAGTCAACCGCCTACGTTCTGGAACCAGTTGGCCCCGCATGAATACGGCTTCGAGGCGAACGTTGATCCTGACGTTCCGCACCCCCGCTGGAGCCAGCGGACCGAGTGGATGCTGGGTACGAACGAAGAATTCGAGACGACAACCTACAACGGCTACGGTGAGTTCGTCGGAAAGCTCTACCAAGCGTAGTCAAGTCGTTACTTCACCCTGTGGTTCCCGCGCATCACAGGGCTCGACGTTCTATCGTCGATTCAGCTTCGACAAAAGTCGCAGAATTTCGAGGTACAGCCAGACCAGCGTCACCAGCAGGCCGAACGCGCCGTACCACTCCATGTACTTCGGGGCTCCGCGGGCCGCTCCTTGTTCGATGAAGTCGAAATCGAGCACCAGATTGAGCGCTGCGATGATGACTACAATTACGCTGAAGCCGATCCCAATTGGCCCGGCCCCGAAAATGCCCGGAATTGACACACCGAATAAATTAAGGAGCATCGACGCCATGTACACCAGGAAAATGCCACCGGTCGCCGCGATGACTCCCGCTTTGAACTTTTCGGTTGCCCGGACGACGCCCGATCGGTAGGCGAAAAGCATGGCAAACATGGTTCCAAACGTCAGACAGACCGCCTGAAACACAATGCCCTCATAGTAGAAGGTATTATACATCGCGGAGATCGCGCCCAGGAACAATCCTTCCGCGACGGCGTACATCGGGGCGGTGACCGGCGCCCACTGTTGCTTGAACACGGTGATCAACGCCAGCACGAGTCCTCCCAAACCGCCGCCGATAATCCAAAGCGTGGCCGTCTCCGGATCGTTGAAAAACTGCCCCCAGGTGAAAGCTGCCGCTGCGACGACCAGCAAGAGCAGCATACCCGTTTTTGTGGCCGTCCCTTCGATGGTCATCGTCCGTGTGGGTTCGTAAACGTCGAACCGTTCGAATGTATTGGCGCTCAGGACCGGATTGCCTGATCTCATGGGTTATTTCCTCCTGTTTTTTGTCGCGATCGGGATTTTGCTGGCATTACGGATTTTGGTGCGGAGTTGACGGGATCAACTGTTGACGTCAGCCGCAATTCTCGCAGATTTGCGTCCGCATGGCCAGCGTTTTTTTTCGAGCATAAGCCGCCGGATCTGGAAAATAATCCTGTCGATGTTAAGTTTTGCGTTGGCAGGGGTTGGCCAAAAGAGATTCCATTGGTCGCTATCTTTCAGGATTGTCAGGACGGCGGCGGCTTCTGCGTTGGACATGTTCCAGCGACGGCCTCGTCCTTTGAGCCGAAACGTGCTCGTTTTTTAGCGGGACTCGGTGGAGCCGCTGCCGATTTGCCAGACCCCGCCAGTCCGTAGTCGCCTTTCTGCTTGATAATCTTTCCCACAATCTCCTTTTGGCGATCCATAGAATCGATCGTAACGACAGCATCTCGCAGATCGATCAGCTCGGGAATTTCCGTGATTTTGTTCGACTTCTCTTTGGTGGCAATCAGTCCCAGCGCAATGCCTGGCTCACTTGCCCAAGCACTCAACGCTGTGATGACAATCACAGCGACCAGCAGGTGGCGACGGTTGTGTGTCTGTTCGTGGTGATTTGTGTCAGCATTTCCCAGCCAGCCGGGTGGTGTGAGTTTGATAACAAGTGTTGGTATAGTGGTACTATCCTTGAAAGCGTTTGTCTGGAAAATGGTCGTTGACAGTTTTCCAGAGCGGTTGTCGCCGCGCTCACGCCGGCGAGAGCATTTTTTCAACAGACGGTTAGGGTCCACGTCTTCGAAGGCGGTTCTGAAATCCGATTTGTCTGACAGCGAGGTTGTTGATGCGACGGCCGAGAGCGAGGCTCGTGGTTCTGATCTGTTCGTTCGTGTTGATGCGGACCGTTTCCCAAGCTGCCGATGTTCCGTCGAACAGGACCTCGCGAAAAACTCAGACCTCAACGCATCCGCTCCTTCCCAGTTTCGAACGGTTCTACGTCGATCGGGACTCGAATGCCGTCCGTGGAGGTCAACTGCTGCTCGGCGAGTTGAACTGCGTAGCCTGTCACAAGATGGATGCATCGCTGAATGGATATGTCATCCGCAAGCAGGCGCCGGTTCTCGACGAAGTGGCGAGCCGGGTCCGGCCGAAGTTTCTGCGGCAGTTCATCGCCAACCCGCATCGTATCAAACCGGGTACGACCATGCCCGCCCTGTTTGGCGGGATGTCGGCCGACGAGAAAAAGGAC
>CAUZTK010000085.1:0-12573 GCA_963582395.1 Planctomycetota bacterium
ATTTGTTCCGCGGGTCTGAAGAAGGCAAGTATGAGAAAGTCCAACAAATTCTCGACAAGTCCGGCCAACCAGTCGTTCATCATCCGAAAGAGTTCGCAAAATATACAAAGCTCAAAGATGACGTGGCTGCAGACAACGATGACCTGATCATGGCTCGGGTTGCTTCTTTCGGTAGTTGGGTTACTCCTGTTGATTGGGAATCCGATGGTGATCTGGATCTGCTGATTAGGAGCTTTGGAGGAGAACTGTTCTTGAGAGTCAATGAAGGAACACGCAGCAAACCGGTCTACGGCACCGAGAGCGTTCAGATCGAGGTGGACGGCAAACCACTCAAAGTGTACGCGCACGCCAACCCGGTCGTCGCTGACTGGAATGCCGATGGCGTGTGGGATCTGGTTGTCTCGTCCGGCGACGGCAGTGTCGGGTAGTACAAAAACGTCGGCTCAAAAACCGAACCTAAGTTTGGCCCGCGACAGCCTCTCGTCGCCGCCGCAGAGGACTCCAACTCTCTGGAACAAAACCTGAAACCGGGCGAAGCGCCAGCCCTCGGGGTACGAGCGCAGATTTGCGTCACGGACTACAACAGTGATGGCCTGTTGGATCTGATCGTGGGAGATTGTTCGGAAATCAATTGGACGCGAGAACTCAGCTCGCGAGAAAGGGATGAGCTCCGAGCGTTTATCGAACAAAAAGAAGAGCTGCTGAACACGATCGGAAAAGTCAGAACGGTGATGGGTGATGAAGACGCCGACGCCTCGACCAAGAAGGAACTAGAAAAAGAGTATCGCGCACTCGCCGATCAATACACGGAGGTGGACGAGCAGGGCAAACAGTATTTCCGCGAGAGCCGCCGTGCAAGTTTTGTGTGGATGTACCTACGTAGCAAATCCGTTAATCAAGACCTGCAAGCGAGTGCGTCGGCAACTGAGTCAGGTACGACTGTTACAAGGCAACCGGCAGCAGAAGTTGAGGACGCTCACGACGACGGCCCTGTAACTATTGGCGCGTCAGTTCAGCGAATGCCATCTGATGAAGGCTCCAGATTCCAGCTTGCAGTAAACATCGACATTGCACCCGGCTGGCACATTTATGCTTCGGCGGCCGAAGGTAGTCCGTTCCGCCCGATCCAACTCGACTTGGATCTGCCGGACAATGTCCGCCCGATCGGAGAGTGGCAGCGACCCAGAGGGGCCCCCTACATCGACGACCCAACGATGCAAATCTACGAGGGAACGGTGAGCTTCGTTCACGACTTGGAGGTGACATCAGACAATCGTGACCAGATGGTTGGCGTCGACATCCATTACCAAGTTTGCAACGACAAACTGTGTTTGCGGCCGACAACGATCACGAAGAAAATACCATTGATGTCGCAGAATTGAACTTATTAGAGGCAGTTTCAAAACCCTTTGAGAATTGTAAATAGGCATCCGAGTTGTGCAAACCCTTGGAAGAGATAGTCGTGATACTCGTAGCGCACAACGAGTCGCCTGAGGTTGAAGAGCCAGCTGACCGTGCGTTCGACTTTGTACCGCCGTCTGTAGCGGCGAAGCGGACGACCGTCTTGCGTGGGCGGTTTCTTCCGACCACGACGATGGGGACAAATCAGTTCGATCCCGTGAGCATCGAGACGTTCGCGAACCCAGTCTGCGTCCGACGCCTTGTCATAGAGCATTCGTTTCGGCTTCTTCTTCGTCACGCGAATATCCACCAAGTTCTCTAAGGCATTGACCTTCACCTGATTCGCCGAAAGCGTGAACACCGACAACGGCGTACCGTTTCCGTCGATCATCAGCATGATTTTGGTACCCTTGCCTTTTTTGGTCTTGCCAACGTCGGCGCCCTTTTTTTTGCGGGCAAAAACGTTCCGTCGCCCATCGCTTCCTCCCAGTCAATCTGGTTGAGGGCATCGAGTTTCTTCAGCAACCGTCGCCACGCTTTTTTCCAGACGCCTGCTGCGGTCCACTCCTGCAATCGCCGCCAACAAGTTGAAGGACTGGGGTATCGTTCTGGTAAATCTTGCCATCGAGCGCCTGTCCGTAGAAGCCAGAGCATGCCTTCCAGGCATGCTCTGGCCGCAACTCGTGGACGCCCGCCACGCTTCGATTTTGGTGGATCACGCAGCAAGTTTTTAATCAGAACCCATTGGGAATCAATGAGAAGCGGTTTCGGGGCCGTCCTGGACCCTGTCGTATTCGGCCGCCGACGTGGCGGCCGTATTGACAGAGAAATAATCATGTGAGTGTCTCCTTTCACTCACTCTGGTACGCAAATTGCCCGCCATTCATTTAGTAATTTATGGTTTTGAAACTGACTCTATACTGTAAGCACCAACATACGTTCGCGGACACTAGCGATACAGCCCTGTGATGAAAGGTCTTTTCATTTGTGCAGTCCGCGGTTTCTTCGCTTCGAGTTTCAGACGCCAAGCTACCGATTGCGGCATAGCAGACCACTAAATTTTTTTCGAGAGACGCTTGGCAAGTCTGTGAAGCGCGGGACTAATGTCCAAGGGATCGAGATGAATGTTGAGCAGGCTGAACGTATCTCGATTGGCGAGGGCCGCCTGTAGCGCTTTTTCCAGGTCGCCTTCGGTTTCCACCTCGAACCCCCAGCCCCCCCCGAGCAGGTCGGGCAGCCGGTGATAGTTCCAATTCGGGATGTCGTTGAACGGTCCGTCCTGCAGAAACCGCTCCGTCGTATATCCTTTGTTGTTCAGGACCAGCACGATCGGATCGAACCCGTGCCGGACGGCCGTCGACAATTCCAGGCAGGTCATTTGAAACGCGCCGTCACCAACCAGCACAATCGGCCGCAGATCCTTATTGGCGACCTGCACGCCAACTGCCGCCGGAACGGCAAACCCCATCGACGTGTAATACGCCGGACTGAGAAACTCCGTATGTTTGTGGATGGTCAGATCGGAGGCGGCGAACAGGGAGTCGCCGACGTCGGCCAGAACGACCATCTGCTCATCAAGCAGCTCATTGATCCGGGCGAACAGCCGTTGGACCTTCACAGGGGCGTCCGGCTGTAATTTGAACTCCTCGTCCGCCGCGCGTGATGAGGGCGGCATCAGCCGGCGAATCGCGTGCAGGTCGGATTTGGCCAATCCCTTGACAAAGTCGGACAGCAACACGTCATGGAAGTGATGGTGCCGAATTCGCAGTATCTCGCTGGTGGCGTAAATGCATTTGCCGGGATCGAGGTGAGCCGTATAAATTCCCAGGTTGATGTCAGTCATAAACGTGCCGAGTAGGATCACGCAATCGCTTTCCTCGACATATTTTCGCACCGTCTCGCGTCCCATGGCGCCTTCGTAGACGCCCAGGTACAACGGGTGCCGTTCGCTGACGACCGACTTGCCCAGCAGTGTTGAGGTCATCGGAATTTTGTTGTTTTCCGCGAGCCTCAACACTTCCTCGCGGAGACCGAAGCGGTGCATCTCGACGCCCGCAATGATGACGGGCCTTTTGCATTGATTGATCAGCTCAGCCGCTTCGTCAATCGCCTCGCGCAGCGCGTGCTTGTGGCTGACGAGAGTTTCGACGGTCGGCTCGTGGGGGTACAATGCGCGGGTCTGCACGCGGTCGCGAGGCAGTTCGAGATAGACCGGCCGCTTGTAACGCACCGCCGCCGCCAGACAGCGATCGATCTCGCGGAAAGCGGTCAAGGGATCGTCGAGGGAAGCCGAGGCCACTGTGATCTTCTCGAAAACTTCCCGCTGCGTGTGAAAGTCGCGGACACGGTGGTGCAGCAGAGGATCGGACCGCCGTTCGTCCATTCCCGGGGCGCCGCTGATGACGATCACCGGTGACTTCTCGGCATACGCACCGGCTATCGAATTGCACAAACTCAGTCCGCCGACACAGTAGGTCACACACACCGCTCCCAGACCTTGGATACGGGCATAACCGTCGGCCGCATAACCGGCACAATCTTCGCGAGTGGTGCCGATCATTCGAATCGGACTCTCTTCCAACATTCCGTATAGCTGCAGCGAGTAGTCGCCCGGAATTCCGAACATATCTTTGACGCCGTAGTCCTGTAGGCGCTGGATCAGGTAGGCACCGATAGTCTGTGGACCGCTGTTGAGGCCGGCTCGTTTTTGACGGGTGGCCTGTTTCGCGCGGCGGGATTTTTTCAGACGATTGCTTGGCTTTGTTTTTTTCGCGGGACTGGTGGACTGCGTCGGCTTTGCAGACTTCCGTGTCACAGGTTTGCGACTGACCATGGGTGCCTCTCCTTATTTTCCCGAAAATTGTCGGGGGCCAAATCTTGCCCGCGACCACATACGAGCCACGTTTCGAGCGCGCCAGCCCCCCAATGCCGAATGGTCGCTTCGGAGCCATCAAGGAATCGCGACCGCTCGGTCGGGCCCTTTCCTCAGAGCGGCAAACCGCTCGCAAACTCGGCCGCTTGACCGAACGACCAGAAACAGGTCGATTCGACCCATGGGAATTCTGGGGTCGAATGTCGCTCAGGTCAACCGGATGGCTGAATGCGACCGGTCTGGTCAGTTTTTCAAACGGGAGTAACGTAACCGAGGGAAGGGGGTCTGGCCCATTGTCAGAACAAACTGTTCATCACCTACGGCTTGTATCAATCCGTAACCATATTTTCTGGAGAGGGCCAGACCCCCTGTCCGAGAGCAGAAGGTTTTCATCAAGCTGCCAAGGCGTTGAGTGGGGAGGGGAAAGAGACGCTCATATCGCGCATCTCATCGGATGTCCTAATTTCGTGTCGGCACGGCCGAAATGACTGTTGAGTGATGATTTTACCGGCCAGGACAGTAAGATGGTGTACGGTCGCGACGACGTCGGCCGGTTGCCCGACGACTACGGCAACGTGGGCTATGCCAACGTCACCTTTCACGATGAGACGGTGCTGATCAACTTCAGTGGAAATCTGGTGATCCGGCCGCTCCAATGATTTTATCAATCAAGCAGCATTGACACTCAACCGATGTGAAACTTGAACCGAAGGAAGCGAAATGCCGAGAAAACTTGTGATTTACGACCCGCTGGGAATTGACGAACCGTTCGTCGAACAGATTCGGCAAACGGCGCCGTCGGTAACGGTGAGCGTCGCCACCAAGGAAAGCCTGGCTGAAGAACTCGCCGAAGCAGAGATCTTCTTCGGGTATCATGCCCCCGCAGTGTTTCGCGGTACCGAAAACCTGCGATGGATCCAGGCCACTGCGGCGGGAATGGACATGATGCTGGTCCCAGAACTGATCGAACGAGGACTGACCATCACCAATGCCAGTGGTGTGCACGCGCCCCAGGTCGCCGAAACCGCTTGGGCTTTGACGCTGGCTGTGGCCCGCGGACTCTCGACCAGTTTCCGCCGGCAGCAGGAACACCGCTGGGAACCGGGGCCGTACTACGACCTGGACGGCAGCACGGCGGGGATCATCGGGCTGGGCGGAATCGGTCGCCGCTACGCACGGGTCGCCGCCGCCTTCGGAATGCGCGTGCTGGCGGTCGATCTGAACCAACCGCCGAAACCGGACGAGGTCGAATCGCTCTGGACGCTGGATCGGATCGACGAACTGTTGGAAGCGGCCGACGTTGTGATGATCTCCTGCCCCTACACGGCTGAAACGCATCACCTGATCGATGCCGAGAAGCTGGCGCGGATGAAGCCGACCGCCATTCTGGTCAACATCGCTCGCGGCGGCATTGTGGACGAGGAAGCGCTGTCAGAGGCCCTGCTCGCAGACCGGCTGGCCGGGGCCGGTATCGATGTTTGCGAAACTGAGCCGCTACCGGCTGAGAGCCCCCTGTGGGACGTTCCGAACCTGGTAATCACGCCACACTTTGCGGGCCTGTCTACACGACGGGTCCAGAGGCTGACGCAGTTTTTCTGCAAAAATCTGCAGCGGTATCTGGCCGACGAACCGCTGTTGAACGTCGTCGATCAGCAGAAGGGCTACCCGGTCCCGGTAAGCTGACCGCACACAAGATACGCTGGTGACGGCTGTTGACCGTCACGGCAAGATCGGTCATTTCCGGTGGCGGCCGTTCAATCGCGTCCAGCGGTCATCGGATGCCCGAGGAAAAACGAGTCCCGAAATTTCGTTTCACTTTGATCTGGAGTTGGTGGTGAAGACGGTCTCAGTTGCGTTGGCGCAGAAACTGTGTCAGGCGGTTTTTGTCGACACAATGAACACCCCGCCACACATTGCCGACGTTGTCATCGACGCGCTGATCGAGGCGAATCTGCGCGGCATCGACAGTCACGGGATTCGTGTTCTCCCACACTACCTGGAAAAGTGGTCGGTTGGTCAGATCGTGCCCGGATCGGAACCGGCCGTCGTCAAGGAAACGAAGACAACTGCCATGTTAGACGCCGGGCAGGGGCTGGGACACTATGCCAGTTTCGTGACGATGAACAAGGCGATCTCAAGCGCCCGCGAACACGGTCTGGGATCAGCCGTGGTTCGGCAGAGCACGCACAACGGAGCCATTTCGCATTACACAATTCAGGCGGCGCATCGGGGGATGATCGGCATTGCCGCGACGGCTTGCGCGCCACACGTGGCCCCCTACGGTGGCACGACCGGTGTACATGGTACGAACCCCATTTCGTACGCCTTTCCACGCGAACAGGACGATCCGCTCGTCTTCGATTTTTCGACGGGGCACTCCGGCGCAAAAATGAAAAACCACGCCGAACGTGAAGGTCTGCTGCCCGAAAATCGGGTGATCAATGCCGCCGGCCGGCCGACAACTAATCCGGCGGAACTCAAAGATGGCTGGATTTTACCGGTGGCCGGTCACGTCGGCTACGGCTTCGGTTTGCTGGTGGACGGATTGACCGCCGGATTGGCCGACAGTCCCATCGGCCGACAGATGCCCCTGGCTAGCGAGACGTCCGGGCCCTATTACGGATCGTTCTTCGCGCTGGCAATTTGTCCCGATGCGTTCGGCGGAAGTGGCCCATTTGAGGAACGGTTCGGCTATCTGATTCATCAGCTAGAGTCGAACCAACCCCAGGATCCTGCGAAACCGGTCCGCTGGCCGGGACAGCGCGGTTGGCAGTTCCGCAAACAGCGGCTTCGCGAGGGGATTCCGATTCCGAAGGCCCAATGGGACAGCCTGATTGAGAGATTGAGCGCCCACCGTGTCGACGTCGGAGAGTGGCTCGCAGAAGCTTAACCGCCTGTTGAAAAAGAGTGCCCTCTATGAGGAATCCTCTGCCAAGATCGGGAATTTCGTTTGAACGAAATCGCGTTGCCGGGTACGGTCTTACTGAGGTGCCTTGGCTGGCGAATCGGCCTTTCAAAAGCAACTGCCATGAAATATCCACAACTCAACAACTACATCGACGGGACACCGGTCGCGGCCGACGGTGAGTTATTGGACGTCGTCTCGCCGCTGAACGGTTCTCTGTTGTCGCGGGTCCCGATGTCTAACCGGGCGGAACTCGACCGGGCCGTCGAGTCTGCCAAACGGGCGTTTCCGGCATGGGCGACAAAAACAATGCAGGAACGGGCACAGGTGTTTTATCGGTATCGGGAACTGCTGCGGCAAAACATCGACGAACTCACAACCCTGGTTCACGAGGAGAACGGCAAAACGCCCGACGAAGCGCGGGCCGAAACTCTGAAAGCGATCGAAGTCACCGAGTTTGCCTGTTCGCTGCCTCAGTGGACGACCGGCGAAGTGCTCGAAGTCAGCCCGGGGGTCGAGTGCCGTGTCGAACGCAAACCGCTGGGCGTCGTGGCCTCGATTGTGCCGTTTAACTTTCCGGTGATGGTTCCGCATTGGACAATCCCCATTGCCTTGGCGCTGGGCAACACGTTCATTCTGAAACCGTCGGAGCAGGTGCCGTTGAGCGCGTCCCGGACGGCTGAACTACTCAGCGAAGCCGGCCTGCCGGCCGGCGTGTTTAACGTTGTACACGGAGAACGGCCGGTTGTAGAGGCGATCTGCGATCATCCCGACATCCGGGCGCTGACGTTTGTCGGCTCCACAAAAGTGGCGAAGATTGTCTACACCCGCGCCACCGGCAATCTGAAGCGGGCCTTGGCCATGGGTGGCGCGAAAAACCATCTCATCGTCCTGCCGGATGCCGATGAGGCCCTGACGGCAGCCAACGTGGCGGCCTCGATGGCCGGTTGTGCCGGCCAGCGGTGTATGGCCGCTGCCTCGCTGATTGCCGTTGGAGACGTCGATCGGATCATCGAGCGGGTTTGCGAGGAGGCTCGCCGTTTCGTTCCTGGAAAGACGCTGGGGGCGGTCATCAGCCGACAAGCCAAGCAGCGGATCGAGGCCTACATCGGCGAAGCCGAACAGGCCGGTGCAACTGTGCTCGTCGACGGCCGCGGTGCAGTGGTGCCGGAGTGCGAGAACGGCTTTTACGTCGGCCCGACGGTTCTCGACCGGGTGCGTCCCGATATGAAAATTGCCCAGGAAGAGGTATTCGGCCCGGTGTTGGCGATCATTCGCGCTGCAGATCTCGACGAAGCGATGGCCATCGAAAATGCGTCTCCCTATGGCAACGCGGCCGCTGTCTACACGCAAACGGGAACGCTGGCCCGGCAAGTCCTGGACGCGGCCGAGGCCGGCATGCTGGGGGTCAACATCGGTGTGCCGGTGCCCCGCGAGCCGTTCGGCTTCGGTGGTTGGAACGACTCGCGTTTCGGCATGGGCGACATCACTGGCAAAAGCTCGATCGAATTCTGGACGCAGTCGAAGAAAATCACAACCCGCTGGAGCGCCGATTAACAGCCGAACTCCAGCCGGGCGCAGCCGGCGGCACCGATGTAACCCGCATCACCGCCGAGTGTGGCCCAATCGATGATCGTCTGTTCGAACGGTGCGCGGAACGCGCGGGCCTTGACTTCATCCTTGATACGTTTGAGGAACCGCCGGCCGAGTTCGGATTCGTTGCGGCCGAAGGTCATTGCTCCGCCGAACAAAAACATGTCCGGATCGATGGTGTGCATCAGCGTGGTGGTGCCGACGCCCATGTAACGGGCGGTCTCCATCACGAGTTCGTCCGCGAGCGGATCGCCCTGCTCGGCCGCTTGGGCAATCAACAGCGGCGTCAGCTTTTGCCCGGCATCGATTTTCTCTCGCAGCAGCGAGTCGCGTCCTTCGTCGAGTGCCTCTCGACAGCGGCGCAGCAGCCCTTTCGCGCCCGCATAGGCTTCCAGAGTTCCGTACTGACCGGTGTCGCAGCGTCGGCCGCCCTGCATTTCAATAATGATGTGTCCGCATTCCGAGCCGTGCGAGTGTTCTCCGGTCAAAACCAGGTCGCCGATAATAATTCCACAACCGATGCCGGTGCCCAAAGTCCACAACACCAAACTGTGCGTGTCCTTGCCGGCACCGATCCAGAACTCACCATAAGCGGCGGCATTGGCGTCATTTTGGAGCACGGTTGGCTTGTCGAAGTGATCTCGGACGATTTGTCGAATCGGCAGATTGTCCCAACCGGGCAAATTGGGTGGTTTAAGAAGCTTGCCGGCCGGAATATCCATGGGGCCGGCGGTGGCCAATCCGATGGTCGAAATCTCGGCTAGGGAAACGGGGCTCTCGGCGACGGCCTGCTTGACGGCCCGGTCGATATTCGCCAATCCGACGTCCGGTCCACGGTTCGCCTCGGTCGGCACAATTACCCGCGAAAGCGATTCACCACGGCCGTTCACGACGCCGGCCTTGGTATTCGTGCCGCCCACATCAACGCCGAGATAAAAGGGCTCTGAATTGGCTCGGTCATCCATCGACTGCGGTGCTCCGCGCGTTGTGGGCATGTCGATCTGCTCGAACAAGAATCAGCAGCAGTATGCCAAGGGCATTTTGTTCTGTCCGGTCCAAGTCCGAAAATCACGCTGAAGAACACGTTTCGGCCGGACATTTCAAAATGATCTGCCATAGTCTGACGGCGCAAACAAGCCAGCCGGACAGGTCCACAGTTTGAGGGACGGTTCTTAGCCGATCATGCCGAATTTGCGGATGCCGTGCCAATGCACCGACGCTTTTATTCCAGCCGCTCAGAGACGAAGCCGATGACCCGTTCGGCCATCCGATTGAAGTAATCCCAACTGTGACCGCCGGCCGTTGTTTCCAGATCGGCCTCGAAAAGAATACCACTCGAGGACAACTTACTGACCAGTCGCTCCACCCCGTCGAACCACTCGGTGTCGGCCGGATCGCAGACGAGCAATTGATGTCGCGGCCAGCTCATTGGATGCAGCCTGAGAGTCACCGTTTGTTGCCGGGCGTGTTCGCGGTTCGAGAACATTTCATCGAGCGGCAAACCCTGTCCGTACAAGTTATGGAAGTCGACTGCCGGTGAGATTGCCGCCACCACGGGAAATTCACGCGCGTACCGATAGGCTAGTTGCAGGGCTCCCTGCCCTCCCATACTAATCCCAATCAGGCCGATACCCGGCGGCCGAACGTCCCAGAGTTTAGCGATCTGAGGAACCACCCGTTCGCGCAAAAACACGAGCGGACTCATCTCGTGGTCAAACTCGCGGCAGAGAGTCTCGGTCCACCATGACCGCTTTCCGTGCGGACAGAGACAGGGCAGCCCCCGGCGTGCCAATTCCGCTGTAAAAACGGCGTTTCCCTTCAGCGTCTCCAAACCGTGGCCGTGCAGATGCAGCACGGCGTGGTTCTGGTCGCTCCGATGGCTTGGTTCGAAGACGTCGGCCGTTTTGCCATCGATTACGATCTGAGTCCACGTTCCGGTGAGGTCGCTCATGATGGTCGGTCTCGATTTGTTCGCGGGCACTTCACACGACAACCCATGCGGAAAGAGGCACCCTCTCGTCAGCGGGTGTGCAGTGTTCCCGCCGTCCGGCACTCCGTATGATAGTCCATTTGGCAACCGGCCGAAAACCACACGGCCATTCGACAACAAGGGAGGGCAGCGGTGAGGCAACTGATTGGTGCAGCCGACATCTCCAAAGAGGTGGCAAGCCTGGCACAACGTGTTGCCGGCGACTATCGGGACCGTCCGCTGACCGTTCTCGGCGTGTTGACCGGCAGCATCGTGCTGATTTCCGATTTGATCCGCGCGATGGAACTGCCCTTGCGTGTCGGTCTGATTCAGGCCTCGAGCTATCGAGGACGCGGGACGGAGCCGGCACAGCTGACCGTCAATGATGCGCTGTTGCCCGACATCGCCGACCGAGATGTGCTGCTGGTCGATGACATCTTCGACACCGGGCAAACGCTCTCGGCGCTCTACGAAACCGTCAAACAAAAGTCTCCCCGCAGCGTCCGCTCGGCCGTTCTGCTTTGGAAACAGGGACGCATCAGGGTCAGTCTCGAACCCGATTACCACTGCTTTCGCATTCCCGACGTGTTCGTTGTCGGTTACGGGCTGGACTACAACGACGAATATCGGCACTTGCCGTATATCGCAGTCCTGGAAGAGGCCGATCTGTAAGCTCTGGTTTCCGTTGAGTCACGGAGTTTGTTGGCTGAGACTCAATCGCAGAAAGAGACGCAATATCAATTGGCAGAAAATTGCCCTCGACTCCAGATGTGGGCTGGTATCGTGTCGCCAAAGCTTCCTAGAATTCTCTCGCAACCACCGGCCGAAGGTCGGGTCTGACGAATTCGGGTCTTTGTGACGGAGAAAACCATGCAAGGCAACCAGAAAGTGATCGATGCTCTCAACGACGGGTTGACCATCGAACTGACCGCGATCAATCAATACTTCGTTCAAGCAAAAATGTGTGCCAACTGGGGGCTGAATCGCCTTGCTGAAAAGCACTATCACGAGGCCCTCGGCGAAATGAAACATGCCGAGATGCTCATCGACCGGATCATCTTTCTGGATGGGGTCCCTGAAATCGCCCGTTACGGCGTCATCTCGGTCGGTGGTGACGTCAAAGAGCAGTTGTCGAACGATCTGACGCTGGAGATGGAAGGCGTGCAGGCCTATAACAAATCCATTGCCTTGTGCATTACGGAAAACGAAGGAGGCAGCCGCGAACTGATGGAAAAGTTGCTCGTCGAGTCCGAAGAGCATGTGGATTGGCTCGAAGCGCAGCTCGATCTCATCGGAAAGATGGGCATCGAGAACTATCTGGTCACCCAGGTCGGCGAGGAAGAGGGCACACAACACTGACTGCCGAGCAGGTCGCGGATGGCACAGTGGCAGGCGGTGCACCCTTTGCCCGCGCCGGTTTGGTCCATTACGTCTTTGAGGCTCTGAAGACCGCCAAAAACAGCGGCGGACTCAATTTCCGATGCGGTCACCTGCAAGCATTGACAGACGATCTTGTGAGTTGTCCGGGTGAGCGGCGACATAAGGGCGGTTTTTCGAGCAGGATTGGATGGATTCGACTGTCCAGGCAGTTGCGTCTGGGGAGCTATCAACTATGAGATTGAGTCTCAATTGCATAACAGTGTACCGAAATTTCGAGAGCTGTCAATCGTTTCACAACCATCCTTTCTCGCCGTTTTTTGCAGATTTGCAGAGGGACCGCTCATCCATGTGAACGTAGCTGTTCAGTCTGTTGTCCCCAGACCGTTCAATTGACAGAGGAGAAATCTCCGTATTCTGTCATGGATTGTTTATCTTAAGTGCTATCTATCAAGC
>CAUZTK010000086.1:0-12563 GCA_963582395.1 Planctomycetota bacterium
GACGACGTCGTTTCATTAAGCCGACCACCATGTGGTGACCGCTTCGAAGCCGACAAGCAAGTGGCTCTGTTGTTCATGGCCTGAAGCATGTCGAAGGCCTCGTCGCCGTAGCACTCGCCGACGATGATCCGATTGGGCCGCATCTGTATAGAGTTTCGCAGTAGATCGCGGGCGGGCACTTCGCCTTTGCCTTCCAGATTGGCTGGCCGGATTTCCATGCGATCAACGATCGGTTGCCCCCTGGATGTCGGTTTTGGTCAGACGCCGACACTCGCGAAATGCGCGGATTTTACCGATTTTATGGGGCTCGGTTTTGGCACTTCTGCCGAGTTCTCGAGGGCCCGTTCCAGGGCGTCGAGGACCGCGGGATGATGGTCGGCTTCGACGTCGAGGCACAGTTCCGCGATGGCCGTTCGGTAGCTGTCACCGGTTGGCCTGTCGTTCCCGTTGGTCAGGGTCTCATAAGTCCGCACGGACTCAATGATGCAGGCACCGAAGGGAACATCCATCAAGTGCTCCGACGCATTGGACGCCGGTCCCTCCAATTTCAAGGGATCGTTTTGATACAGCAGCAGCGGAAGCGCACCGGTGAGCAACGAGCCCAGCGAGTGGACGAGTTCCGCCCCTTGAAACGTATGCGGTTTCCAGAACTGTTGATCGCCTTTTCCGAGTTCGCCGACGGCCTTTTTCAGTACCTTGGCGGTGATTTCTAGATTTTCCATGTCCTGCAGCAGTGCCGCGACCCGGATGTTGTCGGTTTCTCTCTCGGAGAGTTTCATCTCGGCTGCCACTTGTTGACTCATTTTCGAGACGGGGCGGGAACGCTCCAAAAGACTCGGATTGAGGTAGCGGGAAAGGACATCCACGAGGCCCATATGGGCCTCGTGTAACTCTTGTGTCCGCGCGGTCCGCTCGCCACTAAGCGTCCCCACCAGAATTGTACACAGTCCCAGCACGGCTCCCCAAATCGTGACCGCCAAGAAAACCGTCACCGGTGATGTCAAAGGAGCAAAATTCATTAAATCGAACACCGACACCAAGCTCGCCGAGATCACACAAAACAGGGCCAAAACCCCGGCTCGGTAGCGCCCCAGAAAGAAACCCGCCAGAACCACCGGCAGACAAAACAAGTTGAGCTCAGTCATCTTGTAACCCGTCGACACGTACAGCAGACAGGTGAGCCCGACGACGTTGACAATCAAAGCGATTTCAAGGGTCCGTAGAGCCTTTTTTGATTTGACGAACATTTGTCATTTCTCCGGAATACCGGAATGAAGGGTGGTCGGCAGCCGACGCGAACCTCAAAAGTGAGGGGGCACCGCGAATGGCGAAAAACCGCGGCCCAATTACGACAGCATCTTCAATAGGGATTCCGCTTGGGGAGATTCGCTGGCCTCCTCACTAAGCGCAACCACCGACATCAATACTTTTTCCTGGTCAGGTGTCAGATTTTTCTGTGGTTCATCCTCGTCGGGGGTCCCGGTCACCTCATCCCGACTGAGTTTCTCGAATCGCTGGGCAATCTCGCGAAACTCCGACTCGATTTTCAGAAAGATCTCGACCAGCTCAGGATCAAAATGCCGGCCGGCCTCATCGCGGATTATGCGGACGCATTCTTCATGGTCAAAAGCGGATTTATAGATCCGACGCACTGACAGGGCGTCGTACACGTCGGCGATCGTCACAATTCGCGCTGCGAGCGGAATATCCTCTCCCGCTAAACCGTGTGGATAACCGGTCCCGTCCCAATGTTCGTGGTGGTATAAGACAATTTCGCGGGCCATCTGCAGAAAGTTGGAGCCACCCAACCGATGCTCGATCTTCCGAATGCACTCGCCGCCAACCTTGACGTGTAACTGCATGCGGAAGCGTTCCTCATCATTGAGTTTTCCGTCTTTCAGCAGGATCGCGTCCTCCACGCCCACTTTTCCGATGTCGTGTAGGGCCGAGCTGATCCCGATCAGCCACACGAAAGTGGGCGTGACCATTGCCCGATATTGCGGATCATGCATCAACTCCGTCGCCAGACGGGTCGAGTATAGCGCAATTCGCTCAAGATGATGACCCGTTTCCTGATCGCGAAACTCGGCTAATTTTGCCAGCCCAAAAATCACCGTGTCTTGCGTGCGGATCAAATCTTTGGCTTGCTGTACCGAGACCTCATGCGACTTGTTCCGCTGACGAGAATGCTCGCCAAACATTCGTGAGAGGATCAGGAAGGACACGATCAACTGCAACCCGGCCGTCCAAACGAACATCAGCACACCGGCGATCGTCATTGACTCCAAAATAACGTCCGCGGTCAACGGCACGCCTGCAATGGCCGAGACATCGACGTCTGGTTTTGCATCACTCCGGTGAGTCGTGCGCTGCTCGGTTTGTTTGCTCTGAAGCGTCCATTCGGCGTTGGCAATGACGACACGCTCCTGGAACCAGAAACCGAAGGCCAGGCAGAACGCTTGCGAGACGGTCAGCAGCCAAAACGTTTTGGTAGACTTGCTCATGAAATCCACGTTCCAACGAAAGGCCCGAACAAACGATGCCCTTTTGCAACGTCATCGCCTCAATACAGAAATTAGCTCGCAACATGACCCTTGGCCTTGTTTCTCTAAACTTTTGTACATTCTCCCTACCTCGTGAGTCACACTCAGACGTACTACAGCGATCGCGACGACTAATCCGAACCATTCGGTCGGGAGTGGTCGATGGAATGTAGCGCTGGCGGTCACTCCTCCACTCAAAATTTACTCGCCGCAAAGACGTGCAAACACAATGTTTTCAAACAGGGAGAGCACGAAAGCATCCGGTCTATCAGTACAACCACACGCTGAGCCCGCCGTGTCTGAGCACCGGTTGCCCGGTGATCCGCTGGCGGCCGAAGATGCGCCGAAGTTGGGGCTGGATGCGTAGCAGCCGTAACCGGGTTGCCGGTGAAGGTTGCCCGGTCGGCGTTTCGGACGGAAACGATGACCAGCCGGAGAGGATTCGCTGCCACGCTTCGCGCAGCTTGGTGTGCCGAATGTGAATCGGATCGAACCCGTACCAATCTCTCTGCACACCGACGAGCTGCACCCCCTGTTCCTGGCCGAGCGTTTCCAATCGCTCGTTGAGCTCATGCACTCGGCCTAGCATGTCTGGCCAAGTGATTCGGCTGCGGGGAAAAAAGAGCGAGCGTGTTGCATAATACCTCCACGATGAGAGTTTCTCGACGCTCCCCATCGGTAAGGGTGTCATCACCACGTCGGCATTTTGCGCGGTCATCCGTTCGAGACATGTCTGCACCCAGTCGGCAATCTGTAGCGGCGAAGCGCCGTAGAGCAGATCGTTGCCGACGTCGGTGACTAGCCCCAGCGTTTCGGTTGCCGGCCCCGGCCGTGACAGAAGGGCTTCCCACAATCCGCAGCCGACGATGCCGGGCAGCTCGCGATGCAACAGGCGGCTCCACAGGCCGAACGACCGGCCGTGTCCCAACGCGGCAAAAACTTCCAGCGGACCGTCGAAAGCATTTTCGAGTGCGTGCAGGATTCGTGGAAACGAGACCGTCAAATTGCTCGCGCCCAGCAAGACAATACGTCTCAACAGATCGGCCTCGCGATCGTGATGTTCGATTCTGTGCTGGCCACTCGACTGGAGACGTTCAAGCGATGATCTCGCGGATCGGCTGGCCATGATCGATGTCCAGCCGACGGCGTCCCGAAATTTCCAGCTTGCGAGAGTCGAGCCCCAACTGCTTCATCACGGTCGCGTGCAGGTCGGTGACATAGTGACGGTTCTCGACGGCGTGGAACCCAAGCTCGTCGGTCGCGCCGTGGACCATGCCGCCTTGAATTCCTCCGCCGGCCATCCAGATCGAGAAACCGAACGGATGATGATCTCGGCCGTTGCTGTTCTGCGCGCCGGGTGTGCGGCCGAATTCCGACCCCCAAACAACAATCGTCTCGTCCAGCAGACCTCGCTGTTTCAGATCTTGGATCAGTGCGGCGATCGGCTGATCGACTTCGCGGCAGAGTCGTGCATGACCAGTTTTCAAATTGCTGTGTCCGTCCCAGCGTCCTGCGCCGCCGTTCGAGCCGTGGAAAATCTGCACGAAGCGAACACCGCGTTCGACCAGCCGGCGGGCGGCCAGACACTGCTGCCCGAAGGTGTGGGTGGTCGGCTGACCCAGGCCGTAGAGGGTCTGCATCGTCTCGGTTTCCGCTGCGAAGTTGACGATTTCCGGAACCGCCGTCTGCATACGGAAGGCCAGTTCGTACGACTTGATCCGCGCCCGCAGCGCCTGATCTTCGGGATACTCCAGGGCCGCCTGTCGATTCAGAGTATTGAGCAACTGAAACTCGGCCAACTGCTCTTCGCGATAGACGCTGGCAGCCGGTGTCGCAAACGGCAATGGGTTTTTTGGATCAATTTTCAGATCGACGCCGTCGTGTTCCGGTCCGAGGTAATCGCCGCCGTGGCCGCCTTGTCCGCCGCAACAATCGGCGATCGGCGTCCCCATGACGACAAACTGCGGCAGGTTTTCGTTGAGTGATCCCAATCCGTAGTGCACCCACGAACCGATGCTGGGAAAAAAACCGTCGAGACTGTGCCGGCCCGTATGAAACTGTAGCTGCGCCCCGTGGTTATTGTCGGTGGTCCACATCGACCGGATGACGGCCAGATTGTCGATTTGTTCGGAAAGGTGTGGCCACCAGTTGCTGACTTCAATGCCGCTCTCGCCCCGCTTCCGGTAACCAACTTGCAGCGGATAAACGTTAGGCCAAATGTGGCCGTTGGCGTCATCGGGCACGACAATGCGTAGATTGTCCTTGAGGAACGATTTCGTCAGCGAGTCCTTGTAAGGCGTCTCGCCGATCGACTTGCCGGCAAAGCGATTCAATTCCGGCTTGGGGTCGAATGTCTCGACATGGCTAGTACCGCCGACCATGAACAGCCAGATGACACTCTTGGCTTGGGGCGGGAAATGCGGCCGCCCGTCCGGCGATGCCCAGCCAGCTTGCTGATTTCCATCGGCCCGGGCGATTCCGTCGCGGTGCAGCATCGCACCCAGTGCCAGGCCGGTGAATCCCATTCCCAGGTCGGACAGAAACGCGCGACGGTTCTGCGCAAGAGAGAAGGAGCGATGGGGTAAGGGAGTGATGCTGTTCATTTTAGCGTCCAATCAGTCGACTTGATGATCATATTGGCCGACATCCCGACAATCGCGTCATATTCGTTGTACAGTTCTACGGCAGTTTTTCGTTTCAGATATCCATATTATGCGGCTTCTGCTTCGCTGATCAGCTCAGCATAACGTTTGCCACCCAACGTTCGCAGAACAGCAACTCCTTCGGTCCATTCGGACAGTTCGGCCGAATCGAGTTGCGTTCGGTCAGGTCCCGAATCATCAGTATTGTTAACGTCAGCACCAGCCGCGATAAGCAATTTGATCGCTTCTGGTTGTTTCCATGACACGACAAAACCAAGCGCATTCTCAGATTCCTCGTTGGGAGCGTTTGGGTCTGCGCCAAATCCCAACAACAGCTTCATCACCGGAATATCGCCCTCGGACGCCGCATGCATAAGCGGAGTGTTTCCACCGTCGCTCTCTCCGCAGCAGTCTGGCGACACGCCGCGCTCGAGCAACCAATGTAAAATTCCGCGATTGTGCCATATCGCAGCAGACACAAGCATCGCGTCGTTGGACGTTCGAAATTCTTCGTGCTTGCCAAGTAGGTGACGCAGTCATTTTCGATTGCCACGTCGAACAAGGTTGTATGCCTTTTCGTCGCGTCTCTTCCCCATGGACTACCGATTTGGTCAACAGCAGAACAAGCGAATTACGCTCTTCCCGCGGAGACTCCCTTTGACCAACTCAAAAATCCGCATCGCCGCCAAGAATGCCCGCTTGTAGACATCGAGCTCTGTATGACGACGAATCAACACTCCTTATCTCCCGCTCTCCTGATCTCTCCCCCTACCCTCTGCTTCACCGGATGGTAATGAACTCGTTGTGATTGAGAATCACCTGCACGAGGTTCTCGCGCGCTCGTAGATACGGTTCCGCCGCCGGCTTGACTGAGACTTTCGGCCCGGAGGCAAACGTCGTCAGCTTTTTCGGATCCGAGAGTCGCTTCGTTTGGGCAGCCAGGAACTCTCGGCAGGTTGAACGCTCCTTTTCGGTCGGGGGTCGACACAGAACCCGTTCGAACAGAAGCTCGAGAAACCGATCCTGCGACTCGGGACTTGCTTGGTGACCGGCCTGCTTGTTAAGCGTTTGCGCAAGTCGACGGGACTGCTCGATCGATAAACGGCTGTTGACCAGCGCCAGCGCCTGCTGAGGAACGACGGTCTCGCTTCGTCGGTAGCATTCGTTGGTGCTGGCCGAGTCGAACAACTGTAGAAATGTCATGAATTTTTCGGGCGCGTGACGGTAATAGATGCTGCGGCGATAGCTGGTCAACCCGCTGTCTGCGTCGAGATCCGGGCCGCCCAAGGTGAGATCGAGCTGTCCGGCCACCAGCAGCAGACTGTCGCGGACCGCCTCCGACTCCATCCGCCGAGAGTTCATCCGCCACAGGAAACGATTGTCCGGATCGATGTGGCGATTCTTTGTCGGCGTCCCCAGCGTGGCTGAATGCATACGATAGGCTTGTGACGTGACAATCAGCCGGTGCAGCGTCTTCATGCTCCAGCCGTTGTGCATAAACTCCACCGCCAGCCAGTCGAGAAGTTCGGGATGAGAGGGCGGCTGTCCGTTCAATCCGAAATCGAAGACCGTCGAGACCAGCGGCTGACCGAAATGCCGCATCCAGATGTGATTGACGGCGACGCGGGGCGTCAGTGGATTTTTCTCATCGGCGATCCAGCGAGCCAAGGCCAGTCGGCGACCGGTGCTCGTCTGCGGATATGTTGCCGTCAGCGGTTTGTAAGCATTCGACTTTTTTTCAGACGCGGCACGAACGGCCTTGAGGTTCTTCGTCTCGGCTGCGAGTTTTTTTTCAGCATTGGTGATGGTGTTCGGTTTTTGCTGTTTCTTGTCTTTGGCCGGCCGCTTTGCTCGGACAAGTTCGAATTCGGACCGGGCCACGGACGCTTCAGCCAACTTCAGGGCTTCGTCTTGCCCTGTTTTTGCGGCCGCCTGTGCCAGTTCGGCGGCGTTGGAGGCGGGCGGGTCAGCGAACCGGGCCGCGTCGGCAGCAAGGCGGGCTCTGAGCGAAACGTGCTGCGCCTCGGCGGCGGCGAGGTCTTTCTCGGCAAGTCTGATGAACGTCTCGGCGTCTCGAATGGCGGTCTCTGCATCTGCAACCGTGAAGATTGTGTTGGATTCCTCTTGCTTTCCAGCGGTGTCCGCATTCGGATTCTCGGTGGCGGTTGCTTTCGCGCGAAGTTCGGCAAGCTTCTTATGTGCCGCAACAAGATCGTTGCGGGTCTTTTCGAGGGTCTCCCTGTTCTTGGTGACTTCGCTTTCCGCCGACGCGAGCAGCTCCTGGCGGATGAACGGACGCATGCCCGGATACCACACGGCCGTCGGCAGTTGGACCGGTTCAATTTGGAACGGCGACTCGGCCAGCGCCGTCGGCACCGTCGGCGAAAGCGGATGCTCCTTGTCGGGGTGTTTGTCGTTCCCTCGTTGGAAAACGTATGTCGGCCTGTTCGGATGGGCGTCGTAAGCGCGGGACAACCCATTTTTCACGATATCCGCCTGACCGGGCAACCGATCGATGCGGACGGCGTAGGGCTCGAAAATGGCCCGAAGCTGATAATACTCCTTCTGAGAAATCGGATCATACATGTGGTCGTGGCAGCGGGCACAGTTCATGGTCACGCCCAGAAACGCTTTCGAGGTGTGCTCGATGGTCGCGTCCATCCAGGTGTTGCGGTTGAACTTGTAGTAATTCCGTACCAGAAATCCGGTCGCAGGCAGCCATTTGTCGTTGGTGGGGTCGAGTTCGTCAGCGGCCAGCATCTCTACAATCATTTGGTTGTAGGCCACGTCGTCGTTCAACGAATCGATGATCCAGTCGCGCCAGCGCCAAATGTGCCGGCCACTATTCCGCAATTCGTTTCGATAGCCGTACCAGTCGCTGTAGCGCCAGACATCCATCCAATGGCGGGCCCACCGCTCGCCGTGCTGCCGACTCGCGAGCAACCGGTCAACGACCGCCTCGTAGGCATCCGGTGAGTTGTCGGCTAGAAAGTTGCGAAGTTCTTCGGGAGTCGGCGGCAAACCGATTTGGTCCAGAAACACGCGACGCAGCAAGATGTGTCTAGGCGCTGCAACCTGCGGAACCAGACCCCGTTTTTCGTGTTCGGCCGCCAGAAATGCGTCGATCGGATTCTTCCGCCAAGCTACGTTTTTCGGTTCGGGAAAATTGGGCCGCAACGCAGGCACAAACGCCCAGTGTGTGCGCGGGGCTTTGGCAATTGGCTCGTTTTTCGGAGCGATGGCACCCCCTGCAATCCAGGCTTTCAGCAGGGCCACTTCTTTTTCGGTCAGCTGGGTGCCCTCCTTGGGCATTTGCGAGGTGTTCTCCGCTGCGGTGACCGCGTCGATCAGCAGGCTCTCGTCCGGATTTCCGGGAACAACAACCGGCCCCGACTCGCCTCCTTTGAGAATCAGCTCGACGGCGTCGAGCCGCAAACCGCCATTTTGTCGAAGCGGTCCGTGGCAAGTCGTGCAGCGCTGCACCAACAGCGGTTTGATCTTCGCGATGTAGTCCGCCTTGTCCGCTTCAGTTGTTTGATCCTTAGCATCGGCGAACGACTTCGACATCCCTCCCAGAAGAATCGCTGCACACAGCAGCAACAGACTTGCGAACAGTCGGACCATGAGTCGTGATTTTTGGTGGTGATCTGAGTCTGAATGCCGAGCGCCACCCGCCGAGCATACCAATGCAACAATCTATTTTCCGGATCCAGCGGGTACGGTCAAGCGCAACCGCTAAGCCGCAAAGCGGCTGTGTACCGTGCACGACCGCGCTGTCGGCTCCTTTTATTATTCGATGATGTTCAGTATCATCATGGGCTTTCCCGCGACCGCACATCTGCGGAGCCCATTTCAGGCCGACCCGCCATGACAGAAAAAACGGCGACCGCTCAGCCGAGCCGCTACCGCGGGCTGATCGATCAGAAGCACGAGGAGCTGATCCTAGTGCTCGATTTCGGATCGCAAACCGCGCAGTTAATTGCGCGCCGGGTTCGCGATCAGAACGTCTTCTGCCAGTTGGTCCGTCACAATCTTTCGGCCGCCCGCATTCGCGAGTTGAAACCGAAAGGTCTAATTTTCTCCGGCGGTCCAGCCAGTGTGTACGGAAAAGACGCGCCGCAGCCGGACCCGGAAATCTTTGAACTCGGTCTGCCGATTCTGGGAATCTGCTACGGCATGCAGCTTGCCTGCCGTTCGCAGGGCAGCGAAGTCACGCCGGGTGAGTCACGAGAGTTTGGCCGCACCGGGTGCCGCGTGAACGATTCCAACGGGTTATTTCAAGGAATTCCGACCGACTTGAACGTCTGGATGAGCCACGGCGACCAGGTGCAGGACCTGAGCCGG
Source organism: Planctomycetota bacterium (assembly GCA_963582395.1). Lineage (GTDB taxonomy): Bacteria > Planctomycetota > Planctomycetia > Planctomycetales > Planctomycetaceae > CAUZTK01. The sequence continues at coordinate 9,530 of CAUZTK010000086.1, forward strand.
CAATTCGTCTCGCTAGCCAAGACCGAGACTTGTGCTTGTGCAGCCGTCAAACATCGCACCAAGCCAATTTACGGCCTGCAGTTTCATCCCGAAGTCACGCACACCGAGCACGGCAACCGGCTGCTGGCGAATTTCGTCCGCGAGATCTGTGGTTGCCGCGGAACGTGGAAAATCAGCTCGCTGATCGATCGGGAAGTGGCAGCGTTGCGTGAGCGGGTCGGCAGCAGCCGCGTCATTTGCGGACTGTCCGGAGGGGTCGACTCGTCGGTGACGGCGGCCCTGTTGTTCCGGGCGGTCGAACCGCAACTGTCGTGCATTTTCATCGATAACGGGCTGCTGAGAAAAGGGGAAGCCAAAGAGGTCGAAGAACAGTTCAGCCAGCACTTCAAAACCGATCTGCACGTCGTCGATGCCCGAAAACGATTTCTTAGCGAATTGGCCGCTGTGACCGATCCCCAGGAGAAGCGGCGAATCATCGGCCGCGTCTTCATTGAGGTCTTTCGCCACGAAGCCGAGTCGATCCCGGACGCCCGTTTTCTGGCGCAGGGAACGTTGTATCCCGACGTGATCGAATCGGGAGCGAATCCCGACGGACCGACGGCAACCATTAAAACGCATCACAACGTGGGCGGCCTGCCGGACGAACTCGGCTTCGAGTTGATCGAGCCGCTGCGGGACCTGTTCAAGGACGAAGTCCGCCGGATGGGGCTGGAACTCGGCCTGCCGGAGGGATTGATCTGGCGGCACCCGTTTCCAGGTCCCGGTTTGGCGGTGCGTTGTCTGGACGAGGTGACGGCGTCGCGACTGGAGACGCTCCGAGACGCCGATGCGATCGTCATCGATGAACTTTGCCGGGCCGGGTTATATCGTGACGTCCAGCAGGCATTTGCCGTCCTGTTGCCGGTACAATCGGTTGGTGTGATGGGTGATGCTCGGACTTACGAAGACGTGGTGGCGGTGCGGGCTGTCCAGACCGATGACTTCATGACGGCCGACTGGTATCAGTTCCCGCACGCGGTGCTGGGCCGAATTTCGACGCGAATCATCAACAGCGTCCGCGGCGTGAACCGGGTCGTGTACGACGTCAGCTCCAAGCCGCCCAGCACAATTGAGTGGGAATAAGGCCGCGGTGGGTAGTACAATGGACCGACCATCGCCGCTTGCGACTTAGCGGCTTCATCATTTCCAGCCATCGTTACGTGCGGCTGCTTTTTCACCATGACATCCATCCTCGGTATTTCGGCGTTTTATCACGATTCGGCGGCGGCATTGATCGTCGACGGTCAGATTGTTGCCGCAGCGCAGGAAGAGCGATTCACCCGCAAGAAACACGATGCAGCATTTCCCATCCACGCCATCCGCTATTGTCTCGCAGAAGGCGGGCTGGAACCGGGAGATCTGAACTACGTCGGATTTTACGACAAGCCGTTCCTGAAATTCGAACGGCTGTTGGAAACGTATTTGGCCTATGCACCACAGGGGTTTCGATCCTTTCTGGTTGCCCTGCCGGCGTGGCTGAAACAGAAACTGTATCTGCCCCGCGAGATCCGCAAAGGGCTGGACGGCAAATACCAGAAACAGTTCGTCTTCACCGAGCACCACGAATCGCATGCCGCCAGTGCCTTTTTCCCCTCGCCGTTCGAAGAGGCGGCCATTCTGACGGTGGACGGCGTCGGCGAGTGGGCGACCGCTAGTTACGGTGTCGGTCGCGGGAACCGGATCGAACTGTCGCACGAACTTCACTTCCCGCATTCGCTCGGACTGCTCTATTCGGCCTTCACGTATTTTTGTGGTTTCCGGGTCAATTCCGGTGAATACAAGCTGATGGGACTAGCCCCCTACGGCAAGCCGAAGTTCGTCGAGCTGATCTTCGATGAGTTGCTCGATTTGAAAGAGGACGGCTCGTTCCGGATGAACCAGAGGTATTTCAATTATTGCCAAGGTCTGACGATGACCAACCGCCGGTTCGACCGGCTGTTCGGCGGTCCGCCGCGAAAACCGGAATCGCCGCTGACCGAGCGGGAGATGGACATCGCGGCGTCGATTCAGGTCGTCACCGAGGAGATCATGCTGCGAATGGCCCAGCATGTACACTCCGAGACCGGCATGAAGCACCTCTGTTTGGCCGGCGGCGTGGCCCTTAATTGTGTGGCCAACGGCCGCATTCTGCGCGAGGGACCGTTCGAGGACCTCTGGATTCAACCAGCGGCCGGTGACGCCGGCGGGGCGCTGGGGGTCGCCAGCTTTGTCTGGTATCAGTTGCTGGGCAATCCTCGGACACCGCAACCGCTGGACTCTCAACAGGCGTCGTTTCTGGGTCCACAGGCCAGCGAAGACGAAATTCAAGTGTTTCTCAATGAAACCGGCGCCCGCTATCGGCATTTCGACGACGAAGACGAGTTGTGCGACTATGTGGCCGGCCTGATTGCCGACGAAAAAGTGATCGGCTGGATGCAGGGTCGCATGGAGTTCGGCCCGCGGTCGCTGGGAGGACGCAGCATTCTGGGAGACGCCCGCAGCACCGAAATGCAATCGCTGATGAACCTAAAAATTAAGTTCCGCGAATCGTTTCGGCCGTTCGCCCCGTCGGTTTTGCAAGAGCGCGTCGGCGAGTACTTCGAGATGCGGTCCTGCGAACAAAGCCCGTACATGCTGCTCGTTGCAGCCGTTCGGGAACAGCACCGGACGAAGCTCAACGGTGAAGACCTCAGCCAGAAGGGGATCGATAAGCTGAAAGTCAAGCGGTCGGACGTGCCGGCCATCACCCATGTCGATCACTCTGCCCGCGTACAGACCGTCGATGCAGATCGGCACGGGCGATACTATAAGCTCATGAAGAAATTCGAGCAGCAGACCGGTTCACCGGTGATCATCAACACCAGCTTCAACGTCCGCGGCGAGCCGATCGTCTGCACGCCGGAACACGCTTTTCGCTGTTTTATGGCGACCAACATGGACGTTCTGGTGCTGGAGCGATTCGTGCTCTTGAAGCAACAACAGCCAAACGCCAAAGACCACGAAATCGACAGGTACC
>CAUZTK010000087.1:0-12547 GCA_963582395.1 Planctomycetota bacterium
CATCACTGAGAGTCCTTTCCAGGAGTTTCACCTGAAGAGATTCTCGCACAAGCAGTGGCACAATCTCAGGGAGGAAGGTCACGATGGTGATGGTGTGTTCGTCGAGCACTCGCAGCATCCTGAGCAACGGAATTGAGAGAACGGCACCTTCAATGTCCAAGTCGCACTCGACGCTGCAGAAGACTTCGCCGTTGAATGTGACGACCTTCCCATCAGTGAACACGAAGCACGACGTCTGATGGATGAATTCTAACTCAGACAAACCCGGTTTAGCGGATTCCAATCTGTGTAACAGGCATTCCCGATAGACCTTCCCGTCGTCGGTGTGCAACGTGTCTGGCGGAGGCTGGTTGAGTGCCCTGATGAATTTGACTGCGTCCCGCAAACCGAAAATCGTCTTGCCGATTTTCGGTTCCACCAAATCCCAATGTTCTGATAACCGTTGGTAACTGGTCACTTGCTGTTGCGTCGGCTCAAGTTGTCTCGTGACCCATAGACCCCATCCGCCGTGGCCAATCTTTTTTTTGGCCTTCCTCGCGTAATCACCGGCACGTTTGAAGCAGACCAATGTCTGGTACGCACGTGCATGGCCCTCCTCGTGATAGTGGTTGATCTTGTCGGCCAAAACTCTTGCTGACGTGGTTTTCTTTTTGTTGGCGAGTTTCATCTTGTTCTCCTGTTTGTTCTTGCCAGTAGAAAATGAAAGCTCGCTTTCATTTTGCAGCGAACGATTCCGAAGATGTAGAGCTCGGTCTATCTCGTTCGACACATTTCCTCTCTTAGCGTTTTGTCATGGTCATCTCCTTTTCAAATCACTTCCGTCCAATCAGCCAAACTGTAATTTCACTCACCGCACGCAATGCGATGCTTAGGGGATCCTTGTCTTGGAATTGGCCACTTCACGGCGTAGACTCATTGCATGAAGACCCTCACGAAAGAACTCTGGATGGAAGTCCCCCAACGTCGGGCGATTGTCTCGATCCATAAAGACGTCGAACGACTCGTCGACGAAAGCGGCATTGCTGACGGTCTCGTACTCGTAAATGCGATGCACATCACAGCCAGCGTTTTCATCAATGACAACGAGCCTGGACTGCATCGCGATTACGAAAAATGGCTCGAAGAGTTGGCTCCCTTCGACTCGTCGCCTGACCGGTATCACCACAATCAGACCGGCGAGGACAACGCCGACGCACACCACAAACGGCAAATCATGGGCCGCGAAGTCGTCGTTGCCATCACCGATGGCAAGCTGCATCTCGGCCCGTGGGAGCACATCTTTTATTACGAGTTTGACGGAAGCCGCCGAAAGCGAGTGCTGGTAAAAATCATTGGGGAGTGACATTTTTTCCATCCAGTCCTGTCCGCCCTGAAACGGTAAAATGGAGTGTGTGACGCAATGTGTTTGTCAACGGAAAACAGGAATCCACAACCGCCAACGCTGGTCCGTCACGAAGAAACGGCTCCTAGGGAACGCAGTACCTGCGGTTGGAGGCACCTGCTGATCAGCCGTCAGGACGAAAACGTCGCCGCCTGGGCACATGCCGTCGACATCGACGGAGCCAAGCTGCATTATCACCGGCGGGCGACCGAGCTGTATTACGTGCTGGATGGTGAGGGAAGCGTTGTGCTGGACGGCGTCGAGCAGGCGGTTCGGAAAGGTTCGATTGTGCATATCCCGCCGGGCGTGGTACACGGCGCCCAAGGTCGCATGCGGGTGCTGGTCGTTGGCATTCCCGACATCAGCGACGACGACCTGTTCTTTCCTGAGGACGATCCTCCGGGCGCTGAGTGACAGTCACTCGGGGGTCTCGGCCGGGCTGGCCGTTTCGGGACCTTCCAGCCCGAGTCTTGGCAGCCAGCGGCGGGCCAGAAGAGCGGCCAAGAGCGGGATGGTGCCCGAGGCGACCACCGCCATCGGCAGCGCATTTTTCTCCCGAAAGTACTGCCCGCATGCCGAATACGTGACGGCAATCACCAGGTTGCTGGCGGCCACCGGAACGAAGAAGCGTTGCCAGGAGAGCCGGCTGGCGCCCATCAAAAGCACACAGGCCTCGGCCAGGATGGGTAGCGCGCGGGTCAGCACCAGTGCCAACGGGCCATACTTGCGGGCAAGCGCAGCCATGCGGTCGAGGTCGTGTGCCGCGGCCCGCCGCCGGGCAAATTGCGTTCCCAGCAGGCGAGCCAGTCCGAACCCCAATGTCGCCCCCAGCGTCATTCCCAGCCAGGAGACGATTGTCGCCGGCCAAATTCCTAGCGTGCCGCCGGCCCAGGTGCTGACGGCACTGGAGGGAATCGGCAGAACAATGTCGGTCGCCAGCACGGCGACCACAAAGGTCATGCGCACGCCGTCGGATACCTGTGACCGGGCCGAATCGATCTCGAACCACTCCCGGACGCGGATCTCGAATGACTCGCCCAGAAACAGGAACGGAACAATCGACACCGCCAGAAATAGCGACAGCAACAACGTAGCTCGCAAGACGCAGCGCATACCGCCACACGTCGAATCAAGGATTGGATGGAGCCTGCCTATCAGCGATTCTTGTACCGCTGGCCGGCCTCTTTGAGCACCTCGCGTTCCTCGTCCGTCAGGCTGGCTTCGCCCTCTCGGTGGATTTTTTCGAGAATGTCGTCCACCCGGTTGTCCAGAGACTCTTTGGTTGGTCGGTACAGACGCACCTTCGGTCTTTTGCGTGCGCCAATTCCCGGCGAAGACCCGCTACGAAGACGATTCCACCAAGGCATCAGCCGCCAGTTGTAATATCGGTAGACGACCCCGAACGCCGCCCCGCCCAAATGAGCCGCGTGCGCAACACCGGAGCCTGGATTGGTCATCCCCCAAACGTCAATCACGGCATACAGAACGGCCAACAGCCATAGCTCGGCGGGAATGATGAACATGACGAGCACTTTCATCCGCGGAAAGTACATCGCCGTCAGAAACACCACCGCCATCACCCCGCCGGAAGCACCGATGACGCCCGCCGGAATTCCCAGAACCACTTGCACCGTAACGTAGCACAAGCCGCTGATGACCACGCCGGTTAGATAAAACGCCAGAAACTCATTCGATCCCAGGATCGGCTCGACACCGCGGCCGAACATCCACAGCACAAACAGATTGAAGGCGACGTGGTCTAGGCTACCGTGGCAAAATCCGTAAGTCACCAGCCGCCAAATTTGAAACGACGGGAACAGATCTTGCCGGCTTAGAGCGAGCCATTCCGCCACAACACCCTGTCCTGGCGGCCCGCCTGCGAACATGTTCTGCAGAAAGAAGACGGTGATGTTGGCAATCAGCAGATACTTAATCGCCCACTGGCCACCGGGAACGCCGAAACCGCCGCTTGGCCGTTGATCGCGAATGTAGTCGCGACTGTAGATGCCCATATCGAGTATCCATCTCTCCTGGGGCCGACGGCCGAAAGCGCCTCTGCTCAATACTTTTTCAACAAAATCCTGCGCAAATTGATCTGGAAAACCGCAAGGACATCAAGAAAGATTCGTATCAGAGAGAGAGGGGGAGATGCAAAGAATTCGTCTCTTTCTCTCCTTCTCCTCGTCTCGCCCTCAATCTCTTGGCAGTTTAACCAAAATCAGCTTTGTGACATTCCCTGTTTGGTTCCAACTCCGCCGGGTTGAGGTCTCTGGCGAGCATCTCTGGTTGCTGAGCGGAAAATGGCGGACGAACGACCTTTCGACCGACGACGGGTGGACCCGAAACCCTCAATTGCTCGCTGGGGCTGCTGTGGTGTTGGGAGCTGCCGATTTCGGCTGCGGCAGCTCAGCAACCGCATTTTTGTTGTCTGCCACTAAATCATCGATCTGCCTGTTCGACTTCTTGATCTCGCGACGGAGACGGTCAACTGCGACCTGGGATTCGTTCCGTGTCTCTTCTTCCGCAGCCAGGGCTGTCACCAGTCCGTGTGTGTACTCCATGCGCTTGGGATCGGCGGGCGGAGCGGCCGGATTTGGCGGACCTAGCAACTGCTCGACCCGTTTTCGGTTCTGCTCTTTCGCGTCGTCGCCCAGCTTCTGCTGGTTCTGAATGTAACGATCTTTGGCAGCGATGAACTCGTCAGCTTCCGTGAGTGATCTTTGCAGATCGTTGAACCGCGCCACCGCGCCCGTGGGAACTCGTTTGCGAAATCGCCAGACCTCGCCCGGCTGCTCCCACAGTTGCATCTCATTCCCCCGGACCCGCCAGACCGGATCCAATCCTGCGTCCGTTTCCCGAACCTGACCCGCCTGGAACGGACCGACCCACAAATAACCGTCACCTTCATCGGTCGGCCGAAAGGCAAACAGAACGGGATTTTCGGCCGGGGGTTCCATCTCCGCGCCGCTGACCAGTCCGTCGCGTGTGCCGAGGCCCACAATCAACAACTCTTCACCTCCACCGGCCGGTTCGGCTTGGACGTTCGTCCAATAGTCGTCCCAATTGAACAACGTTCGGTCTAGATCACGGCGGACTTCGTCGAGTTCCGCTTCCAAATCAGCGATTGTCTTGGCGTTGTCCGCGTTGGCCGTCTCGAGATCTGCGACCTGTTCCATCCAGTAATTGCGTACGGTGATTGTCTTGGCGGTCAACGCCACACCGACAGCGCCCAAAACGATCACGAATCCCAGTAAAACTTTTCCGAGGATGTGCATCAGCTATTCCCACCGCGGCCCGATTGCCGCAAAACCCAGACAAAGCCGGCGACTCAAAGAGTCGCCGTCCGCTCACCAGCCGTCAGACCTGGCAACTCGACTCGTTGGACGATCCCATTCGGCTCCAAAGCAGACTGCTTGAATCGCTTTTCATTGCTGCCGAAATTTACGCAGGAAAACAAAGCAACATCCGTTGTTGAAAGCGCAAGCGAATACCGACATGGGGCAACGGCCAGTTCGTGGCACGCCGAGAACACCCTTGTCTGCCGCGCCCGCGCCATCGACTCCTCACACTGCCATCATAAGCCAGCCTGAACGGCCCGGTCAAGCAAAAATAATTGGCTCTTCCGTTTCTACCACGATAGCGCACCTTGCGGTGGTTTCTGATTTTGATTATCACCCGAATTTCTCTGCATCAAGGATGTTGCGAGGAGTCAGTGTGAATGTGGAACAGATCGGGTCGTTAGGTCCGGAACGGGCGGGCTTTCTGGACGAGTTCGCGGACTGTTTTGGGTAGATAGGAGCCGCAGGGTCACCAGGCGAAATACATTCGCAATCAACCTCAACAACCTGCGCTCCAGTAGACCGCCTCTAAGGGTTCGCGAAAAAATAAGTTGATCAATTTCTCGGCATCAGAAATCCGAAAATCGAAACAAATCTAAAATCCGAATCTGAAATGTGTAGACGTCCGGTGATTTTGAAGTTTCAAACATTCGTGCTTTGAATTTGTTTCGGATTTCGTGTTTCTGATTTCGGGACAGAAATTCATCAAGTTATTTTTTCGCGGATCCTAAGCTAGACCGCCTCTCAGCGATCAAGGTGCGCTGTCGTGGTAATTGTCATGGCCACAAAACGATCGTGGGTTGCCATCCTGCGAAATCCGAAATCGGGAGCCGGAAGGGGTCGGTGGGAGTTGTTGGAACTCGTCTCTGAACTTCGCAGACGTGGACTACAACCACGATTGTTCTCCCACCGCGAACGGTTGCAGCAGCGACTAACCGAGCCGGTGCTACGTGAGCGTCTGCTGTGCGTTGTTGCCGCCGGCGGTGACGGAACCGTCGGTGACGTTATCAACCGATATCCCGATCTACCGATTGCGGTTCTGCCGTTGGGGACCGAAAATCTGCTGGCGCGCTACTTGCGAATCCCCCGTTCGGGGCGGCTCGTGGCACAGATGATTGCCGACGGACGGACACGACGAATCGACCTGGGCCGGGCGGGAAATCGCAGGTTTGCCATCATGGCCAGCCTTGGTTTCGACGCCGACGTGATCCATCGCGCCCATGCCCGTCGTAGCGGCCACGTCAGCCGGTTGAGTTATCTCCAACCAATCTGGCAATCTTTGCGTAACTATGAATACCCGGTACTGCGTTTGTATCTGGATGGGGCCGAGACTCCGATCCGGGCACGACTGGCTGTGCTGGCGAACCTGCCGACATACGCGCTGGGACTGCCGATGGCCGATTCGGCCTGTGACAACGACGGACTGCTCGATTTGCGGTTGTTTCAGCGTCATTCGGCATTCCAAATGTTCCGTTACTTTTATAAAGTTGCCAGCGGCAGACACGAGCGTCTGATCGATGTGACCAGTCTCCGGGCGAGACAAATTCGCATCGAAAGCGATCGGCCGGTGCCCATACAGGTCGATGGCGACCCGGCGGGGTGGACTCCCGTCGAGATACGTGTCCTACCTGCGGCGCTGGAACTCTTCGTTCCGCCTGCCGAATAACGCCGAGTTGATCCACAAGGGGAACGGGTGCCTGTCAATCCGGTCAGAATTCGAGATCACCTGTGCGGACCGGGGCAGCCCCTGCTGTTCATTGCCGGGCCGTGTGTGATTGAAAGCGAGTCACTGGTTCTGGAAGTCGGCCACCGGCTCGCGCAGCTTGCCGCCGACCAAAAACTGGCGGTCGTTTTCAAAGCGAGTTTCGACAAAGCCAATCGCACGAGCCTGCATAGTTTCCGAGGTCCCGGACTGCAAGCCGGATTAGAGGTTCTGGCGAAAGTCCGCGAGGTGACCGGGCTGCCGGTCACGACCGACATTCACGAGCCCGCACAGGCTGCGCCGGTCGCGGAAGTCTGCGAGATCGTGCAGATTCCGGCGTTTCTGGCGCGGCAGACCGATTTAATTTGCGCCGTCGCCCGGGCCACGGCAAACTGTGGGGGAATCGTCAACATCAAGAAGCCGCAGTTCATTGCGCCGGAAGATTCGCTGCACATCGTCAACAAATGTGTCGAGGCCGGAAATCCCAACATCCTGTTGACGGAGCGGGGGACGACGTTCGGTTACGGACGGCTGGTCAACGACATGCGGTCGATTCCGATCATGCAGCAACTGGGGGTTCCGGTGATGTTCGACGCCACCCACAGCGTTCAGATGCCGGGAGGCACGACGACCGGCGGACAGCGCGAAATGGTGGCGCCGCTGGCGCGTGCCGCCGTTGGTTGTGGCTGCGATGCCGTCTTCATCGAAACACATCCGCAGCCCGACCAGGCGCTCAGCGACGGCCCGAACATGGTGCCTCTGGACGAATTGCCCGGTTTGATCGAGCAGTTGGTACGGCTGCGTTCATTAGTCAATGAATTCGCCCATGAAATGGGTGTTGCAACCTGTCAATGATTGAGGGTTCGCAGTTTGTCGACTCAGGAGTCGATAGCCGTCAACGGGAAAGGTCTTATGGCCGATTCGCAAACAACGGGAACGACGACCACGACACGGTTGCCCACGCTTTTGGTTCTGGCCGTGTTGGCATTATTTTCCGGCTGTGAAGCTCCACTGCCGCCGATACCACACAATGTGGACGACGAGTCGGCGTCGCGATGTGACAATTTACTCGACAGCACACTCGACATGTTGGATCCCGGTCGGCTGGGCATCACTTCCGACCGGGAACGGGTGGTCTCACAGCTCAATGCCTGGGTGCAGGATTGTGCCCAAACGACTTCCGGCGATGTTCCGTCCGAGTCGCGGATTCGGAAGATGCTCGAGCCGGTGCTCTCGTTGGGCCGGTTGAATCATCTGACCGCCGAGCGGTTTTCGCCCCGTGATACCGACCACATTCGCAACTGTTTATTTTATCAGCAAATCTCGCGGCCCATCTTGAAATTGGCTGAGAACGACCTCGACCGGGCCGTCGGGCTGTTCGATTTCGTTGTCCGCAACATTGAATTCGTGGATGATCAGTCCGCTTCGCTGCCGCTGACGCTTTTTGAGGTCCTGCTTTTCGGCCGAGGTACGGCAGAAGATTGCGCGTGGCTGTTCGCGAATCTGCTGCGGCAAGCTCATATCGACGCGGTCATTCTGCGACCTCGGACCGATACGGCAATCAATCATCCGGGCGAAACCGAGCGACGCTGGCTGGTGGGAGTGCTGATCGACGACGGCGTTTATCTGTTCGATCCGCGACTCGGCTCTCCGATTCCGTCAGCCGCCGACCAAGTTGACAAGCTGACGGTCCGGGTCCCGGCCACATTAGCCGAGGTCCTGAAGAATGACGGTCTGCTGAGACAGCTCGACGCATCCGAGGATCGGCCGTATCCGCTGCGGGCTGATGATCTCAAGTCGCTTTCGGTGGAGTTGATCGGCAACAGCAGTTTCTGGTCCCGGTCGCTTGCTATCTTGCAGCCGCCCCTCTCGGAGAAGCACTCGGTAATGATTTACGACTCATTGGCCGATGGTAGTGACGGATTGGGCCTGGTTTCGAGAGTGGCGGGCTTCGGGCACGGTCGATGGGACGAAACAAATCTCGCTGTCTGGCCGTACCCCGAGCAGCGACTCGAAGGATTTGAGACCATGAACGTTCGGCAGAAATCAGAATTCGAGGCGTTTCTGCTTCCGTTTGGGGCGCCACGCATAGTCCAGATCAACGGGGCAACGGGGCAATATGAACTCGACCCCAACACACCCAACACGCTGCTTTTCGGTCCTCCGCTGCACAAACAGCAGGAGACGCGGATCTTGCAACTAACCGGCGATTATGAATCGGGAATTCTTAATTATCAGAAGATGCGACTGGTTTTTGAACGGATGAAGCAGGACCGTTTGATCGGCCCGACTGCTCCGGTTCAAGTGGCGACGCAATTCCTGCATGAGAAGGCTGCCATCGACGCCTTCTTTTGGCTCGGTTTCTGCCAGCTTGACCGCGGAGACCCGGCGGCGGCGGCCGATACGTTCCGTAACTTTTTATCTCAATTCGAACAGCACAAAACCGTTGTTTGGGTACGAAATTCGGTGTGGCATTGTCGGATGCTTATGGCGTTAAGCCTGGCTGAACAAGGCCAGTTGACCGAAGCGATCCAGACGCTCGATCAGGCCGCGCCCGATGACCCGCACCGCGAGCGCTATCAACTTTGGCGTCACCGCTTGTTGAGAGCCAAGAATCGAGGGTCGAAGGTCGAGGGCCAAGAGTGAAGACCGGCAAATCGTCTGGCTCTGGCCCCTAGACATCCCCCCGGCGGCCCCAATGCTTGAAATCTTGAAGAAACGGTGGTTTCTGATTTCGCTGGCGGTGCTGATTCCGGGTGGTCTGGCGATCGGATCGCAATTCACCGCATCGCAGCTCGAAAGTGTCAAGGCATTCTTTCACCCACGGGTCGTGATTGCGGTCGTGCTGCTGCTGATGGCATTCAGCCTCGACAGCCGGCAGTTGAAAGATTCCTTCCGCTCGCCGGGACCGGTCCTTTGGGCCTCGGCGGTGAATTACGCGTTGATTCCACTGTTCGGCCTGATGCTGATGCCCCTGCAAAGGCCCGCCGATTTTCAATTCGGGCTGATGATCGTCGCCGCCGTACCTTGTACAATGGCCGCGGCGTCGGTCTGGACCCGCAGGGCCGGGGGGAACGACGCCGTTTCGCTTTGGGTCACAATTGCCACGAATGGCTCCTGTTTTCTGGTAACTCCTTTCTGGCTGAACATGAAGACCGCTCGCGTCGCCCAACTCGATGTCCGCGAGATGATCTTTCGCCTGTTGCTGGTCGTTCTGCTGCCGACGCTGGCTGGTCAGGCCATCCGTCTACTGCGGGTCGCCCGGAAGCTGGCTGTGCGCCACAAGGCATCGATTGGCGCGACGGCACAGGCATGCATGCTGACGATCGTCTTCGGCGCGGCCTGCGAGGCGGGAACCAGACTCAACGGGATGGGCGACAGACCGAGCCTGCTCGCCGTTGTCATTGTTTGGGGAAGCTGCATCGCGATCCACCTGGCTGCGATGGGGATCGGGATGGCTGGCGGCCGGCTGTTTGGATTCAGCCGCCGCGACATCGTGGCCGTCGCCTTTGCGGGCAGCCAGAAGACCCTCCCGATTGCCGTTCTGCTGGCGACCGACGAGACAATGTTCGGAAACCCAGACCTACTCGGAAGTGGACGCGGGGTCCCTTTCGCGGTCTTCCCGATCTTGATGTACCACACCTCGCAAATGTTCATCGACACAGTCATCGCCGACCGGCTGGCCGAGAATGCCAGACCAGCGGAAGCGGCCGTAGAGCCAACCGCCTAACGCGGCCTATCGGCCGCAGCCAAGAGTCGAGAGCGGAGAGCCGGAATCTATCGATGTCGATCTTTCTGGCTCTCCGCTCTGGGCTCTCCGCAACATGCGCACGGCGTGCAGATGTGACAAAGTGGGACTCTACGCGAATTCTTCAGAAAGGATTTCACCACAAAAGACACAAAGAACAAAGACTTTCGTCTGCAATTCCTGTTGGGACGACTACTTCCGACGGATGACGGCCAGCCAGCTATATTCCGATCCCGCCTGCCGCCCGTCGGGCTCTTTAAATAGGTAACCGAAGATTGCGCCGGCCATCACTGTGATCGCCAACGGGACCGCCGTTCCCAGCGTAAAAGACGGAACGCGTTCGGCCTCTGGAAACAGGTTGCCCCAATAGTTCCAGAAGAACGCACAGACGAATCCGAGAACGGCGGCGAGTATGGCTGAACGGCTTCCGCAATGCGGCAAGAACATTCCCATGAAAAACAGCCCCGCCAGCGGACCCAAAAAAATATTGAACGCTTTGGGCGAGAGTTCCACAATATTGACGCGATCGCCGATCAGCACCACCCAATAAGCCAGCAGTGTGGCCACCGTTCCGATGATCAGCGTCAGAATTCGCGCCAGCGCCAGGCTGCTCAGCTTCTGTTGGCCCCCCGGAGACAGCCGCTCGAAAAAATCGGTCGTAATCACCGTCGAGACCGAGTTGGCTCCGGAATCGATGCTCGACATTGCCGCCGCAATCAGCGCCGCCAAAATCAGCCCCCCGACTCCCGGCGGCAACTGATGCGCGATGAAGTAGGGAAATACTTCGTCGGCAGTTTCGTTGGAGGTCGGGTTGAGACCGGCGGGCAGGAAATCGGGCTGGAGCAAATAAAACGCCAAAAGAGCCAGCCCGCATAAGCCCAGCAACATACCGACGCTGACTTCCGCGACGGCGCTCACAAAGTAACTCTTGGCAGCCGCCTTGAGAGACGGCGTGCTAAAGTACCGTTGTAGCACAACCTGATCGCAAGCGTGTGTGCAGATGGTCCAGACAAACACATGAATGCACGCCGTCACAATCGTCACCCGCTCGGTCGGATCGAGACTGAAAACCGGTGGGTTTGTGTGCTGTGCGCGATGCTCGGCGGCCAGGGTCCACCAGTCAATCGGCCCGGTCCCGGTGCTGAACATGACATAACCCAAGGTCAACAACGCCCCACCGAACAGGACAATAAACTGGATGACGTCGGTCCAGATGACCGCTCGAAAACCTCCGACGGTCGTATAGACGGTGGCAAACAAACCAACGACGGCGATCACCCCATACATGTAATTTTGCCGCAAAGTGTCTGAGACGATTCCGTCGACGGCAAACGATTCGACCGTCATGGTGGTCAACGCCAACGACGACGTGTAAACCACAACTCCCATCCAGCCCAACCGCAGCAGAATGAACAATACCGCTGCCACCACGCGGGCGCTGTAATTGAACCGGAGTTCCAGATACTCATAGACACTGGTCATCCGCAGTCGCATGAAAAACGGGATCCACAGGAAAAACACGACGACCATGCAAAAAGGAACCGCAAGGATTCCCCAGAAGATTCCGACGCCGTGCTTGATCATCTCGCCCGGTGAGCCAAGAAAAGTGACCGTCGAGAGCAAGGTAGCGATGATGCTCAAGCCCACGGCAAACCAGGGCATTTGCCGGCTGGCCAGAAAAAACTCTTCGGTCGATTTCTGACGCTTCGAGAAATACAGCGCCATAGCAAACATAGTCGCCAGGTAGATCCCGACGACCGTAAAGTCGAGCAGTCCGAGCGCCTTTTGGGGCGACGAATCAGCAAAGAGCATTCGCCTTGTATCCAAACAGACTTGTACAACACGTTCGACGGTGCAGCGAACATCGTTACGCCATCTTCCCGCTCCTCACGAATCAGTTTACACCCTTTTCTGAGCGACCGCTATTCATGGGAAACTCCAGCGTGAACTAGCCTGGATTATTCATGAGGCGATCCTCAACTCGCGCAAGAAAAGTGGTTAAAAGGCGTTGCGACTATCTTGCCCAAAACGCCGCGCATACAAGCACGAACACCTCATGAATAATCCGGGCTAGCGGTCATGGAGAATCCATCCAGATTGACCAGAGGCAGTTTTAAAACCCCTTGAGAATTGTAAATAGGCATCCGAGTTGTATAAACCCTTGGAAGAGATAGACGTGATACTCGTAGCGCACAACGAGTCGCCTGAGGTTGAAGAGCCAGCTGACCGTGCGTTCGACTTTGTACCGCCATCTGTAGCGGCGAAGCGGACGACCGTCTTGCGTGGGCGGTTTCTTCCGACCACGACGATGAGGACAAATCAGTTCGATCCCGCGAGCATCGAGACGTTCGCGAACCCAGTCTGCGTCCGCCGCCTTG
>CAUZTK010000088.1:0-12438 GCA_963582395.1 Planctomycetota bacterium
CACCGTTTTTCGGTCTCGCACTTGATGATACCCTTGAGTTACGCCGCCATTTTGGGGGGTATGTGCACGCTGGTCGGCACCAGTACCACGCTGGTCGTCAACGGGTTGCTGATCGACGAGCCCGAATCGTCGGGTCTGGGCATGTTCGAAATCGGTTGGGTCGGACTTCCGGCCGCTTTGGCCGGGTTGATTTATCTGCTCATCTTCGGGAAGTGGCTGCTCCCCGAACGAAAGCCGGCCATCACCGAGCTGGACGACCCACGCGAATACACCGTCGAGATGCTCGTGGCGCCAGACTGCTCGTTGGTGGGTCAGACCATTGCAGGGGCCGGGCTGAGGCACCTAGCAGGCATGTATTTGATGGAGATCGATCGCGACGGACACGTGATGGCAGCGGTCTCCTCTGCCGAACGATTACGGGCCAACGACCGGCTGGTGTTTGTCGGAATTGTCGAATCGATCGTCGATCTCCAGAAGATTCCCGGCCTGAAACCGGCGACAGACCAGTTGTTCAAGCTGGCGGGGCCTCGTTCCGAACGCTGCATGATCGAAGCGGTCGTTTCGAACAGTTGTCCGCTGATCCGCATGACGATTCGCGACGCTCGTTTCCGCAGCCATTACAACGCGGCCGTCATCGCCGTCGCCCGCAATGGGCAGCGTATCCGCAAGAAGATCGGCGATATTCAATTGCTGCCCGGCGACACGCTTCTTCTGGAAGCGCACCCGTCGTTCCTCGAACTGCAGCGCAACAGCCGCGACTTCTTTCTCGTCAGCCGGGTCGAAGGCTCGACTCCGCCCCGGCACGAGCGGGCCTGGATCGCGCAGAGCATTCTGACGGCGATGGTGGCCGCCGTCAGCACGAATTTACTGTCGATGCTCGAAGCCGGAATGCTAGCGGCCGGATTGATGATCATCACCCGTTGTTGCTCCGGTTTCGAGGCAAAGCGATCGGTCGACTGGAGCGTGTTGTTGATCATTGCCGCAGGGCTGGGCATCGGCAAGGCGATGCAAACCAGCGGCGCCGCGGAGATGGTCGCCAACGGCCTGATTGCCATGGGGAAACAGAACCCGTACGCGGTGATGGCGATTGTTTACGGCATCACGATGGTCTTGACGAACCTGATCACCGCCAAGGCGGCCGCCGTCTTGTGCTTTCCCATCGCGATGGCGGCTGCCCGGAGCCTCGACGCCGATATTATGCCTTTCGCGATTACTGTCATGATGGCCGCAGCGGCGAGCTTTGCCACACCCATCGGTTACCAAACCAACCTGATGGTGTTCGGGCCTGGTGGGTACCGGTTCAGTGACTTCCTGCGGATCGGCGTCCCGCTGAGCTTAATCGTATGGATCATCGCAGTCGTTGGCATCCCGCTGATCTGGCCGTTTTGACTCTTCTGAGGCGAGCAGTCGGCTGTTGCGCGAAACAACGGCGGCCGTCGTGGCAGAGCACGTTAGTTCAGAGACTTAAGCATGATTCGACGAAAGTGAACTTCAGATCCCTCGCTTTGCAGGGCGATGCCCCCCTTGGCCGGTTTGCAGCCGGTCACTTCGCCCGCCTTCTTGCCGTTGACCACCACGGTGACCCGCCCCGCTTTCGAAGTGATGACGCAGCTATTCCACTGGCCAGCCGGCTTCGAGAGGTCTGTGACCATCAGCTTGTTGTCGGCCTCGGCCTTGCCGCTCGGAAACACGCTGCCGGCGGTTGGGCTATGCAATTGAACTTGAATGGCGTTCGGCCAGATTTTGACCTCTTTAGCGGTGTAAATCAGTATCCCACTGTTTCCGTTCGCATTTTCTTTTGGATACCGCCATTCGAGCCGGAACTCGAAATTTTCGTACAGCTTGTTCGTACGGAGATAGCCGAACGGCTTGCCCAGGCAGATGAGTTCATCGTTCGCGGCCTCTTCCCCTTTGACCGGCTTCCAAACCTCGCTCAGCTTGGTTTCTTTCTCAGCCGAATGATGCGACCAGCCGTTGGGGAAGTCAGCCGCCGTGAAAAGCGTGACGACCGAATTGCGCGGTCCCGAGATCAGCGGCTCGCCAATGCAGCAGAGACCGATCAACACCATGACCCCCACCCGGCGGTCAATTCTTGGGCGGTGCCACAGTCTGGTCGGGGCTGCTGACAAGGTCTCTGACCGGCTCGCTGCCGCTGCGTCTCGGAACGGGTGAATCACGTTGCTCGGTCGCTTGAAGATTCTACGTTCATTCACAGGACCAACACATCCAACACCGTGTTCGGTTCATTCTCAAATCGCCCTCGTGCGGCCATTCTGACCAGAATGCCGCTTTCGATGACGACTCAAGAAGTCGAAATGACGCTGGAAACATTCTACCCAGCCAGCTCAATTTTAAGGGACCGCAGTCGGCTGATCAACAAATGGAAGTAATAAACTGTGAATTTGGGTTAAATAGACAAAATACTCTGCGAGCAGGCATGTCCTCACATCGTCGACAAATGCCGGCGAGCACGACCGTGCTCGATCAGATCGCCGAGTGACCGTTGGACTGAAAGTCACGGTGATTTTCAGCCCATCTTCTCAATGAGCATCTGCCGGACGAGCTTCGGATCGGCTCCTTTGACGTCACGCATGACCTGTCCGATGAGCGATCCGACGGCCGCCTGTTTGCCCGCCTGAAAATCGGCCACAGCCTTCGGGTTTTTCTCGATGATAGCCCCAATGACCGCTTCCAACTCCCCGGTGTCTGAAACGACGGCCAGACCGCGTTCCTCGATCAACCGATCAATTTTCCAAAGTGCCGCCTGCTCCGTTTTCGTTTCTGAATCGGCGATCAACTCGACAAACACTTCCCGCGCACTTTTGACGGTAATTGCCTGTGTGTTCACCTTTCCCAGCAATCCGGACAGAACCTCTGGCCGAAGCGGAAAACGTTCAATGGTTCGCTGACGCTCGTTCAACTCGCGCAGCACGTCCTGTGTGCACCAATTGGCCGCCTGTTTGCCGTTTCCACAGCCCTGTGCGACGTCTTCGAAATAATCGGCAAACGCTCGGCCCTGACTGACGATGACCGAAACGTCGTAGGCCGACAGATCATACGCCTCGCGGAACCGTTTTCGCCGATCGGCTGGGAATTCGCACAGCGTTGCCCGAATTTCATCGATTGGCTCTGCGCTGACCGTGACCGGTACCAAGTCGGGATCGGGAAAGTAGCGGTAATCCGATGCTTCCTCCTTGCCTCGCTGGCTAAAGGTGACTCCGCGGTTCGGATCCCAACCCCGAGTTTCTTTTGCCAGAGTGGGGTCGTCCAATTTAAAGTAGCGGTAATCCGACGCTTGCTTCTTGCCTGGCTGGCTGAAGATGACTCCGTGGTTCGGGTCCCAAGCTCGGGTTTCTTTTTCCACACCGGGATCGTCCAATTTCCTGCCCGTTTTGTTCCATTCGGAGATCTGCCTTTGGACTTCGTACTGCAGCGACGCTTCCACGCCGCGAAAACTGTTCAGGTTTTTAATCTCAACGATGGGCGTCGCATACTGATGTCCGTCGTCAGTGTGAATATGCAGGTTGATATTGGCATCACACCGCAGGCTTCCTTCTTGCATGTTGCAGTCTGAGACACCCAAATACCTCAGGAGCAGCTTCAGCTCTTCGAGAAACGTTTTCGCCTCTTGCGGCGAGCGCAGGTCGGGTTCCGAAACGATCTCCACCAGCGGCGTGCCGCAGCGGTTCAAATCGACCCGGCTGTCCAAGCCGCGACCCGACTCGTCGTGCATGTTTTTGCCGGCGTCCTCTTCCAGGTGTGCGCGGATGATGCCGATCTTCTTGGTTGTCCCCGGCTTGGCATCGAGCTCAATCTCCAGCCAGCCGTCGTGACTGAAGGGGAGATCATACTGGCTAATCTGATAGGCCTTCGGCAGATCCGGGTAGTAATACTGTTTGCGGTCCCACTTGGTGAACTGAGAAATGTCGCATTTGAGCGCCAGACCCGTCTTCAGCGCCAGCCGGAACGCTTCTCCGTTCATCACCGGCAGGCTGCCCGGCAAACCCAGACAGACCGGACAGGTTTGTACGTTGGGGTTGTCGGGGTTGAAGAGGTTCAGGCAGCCGCAGAAGAGCTTTGTCTTCGTGAGCAGTTGCACGTGAACCTCAAGGCCGATAATGATGCTGTAGTTCATCGTCTTGAATCCGACCGTCAACTCCAGAAAAAGTTAACCAACCTTCAACCCTCACCCTTCTCACGTTCAAACATCCGTGCTGCTCGCAGCAGCCGCTCCTCCTCGAACGGCGGTGCCTGCAACTGCAGCCCAATGGGTAATCCGTTGCCGCTTTTCCCGGCCGGCACCGAGATACCCGGGATGCCGGCCAAATTAGCGCTTAAGGTATAAATGTCCGAAAGATACATCGCCAGTGGATCGTCGAGCAGTTCGCCCAGTTTGAAGGCTGGTGTCGGACTGACCGGCGAGGCGATCACATCGACCGATTCAAAGGCCCGGTCGAAATCGTCGCGGATCAACCGGCGGACTTTCAAGGCCTTCAGGTAGTAGGCTTCGTAATAGCCAGCCGATAGCGCATAGGTTCCGAGCATGATCCGCCGCTTCACCTCCTCGCCGAAACCTTCGCCGCGCGTTGCGGCGTACATGTCGATCAGGTCGTCGAACTTTTCGGCGCGAAACCCGTAATGCACGCCGTCGTAACGGGCCAGATTACTGGAAGCCTCTGACGACGCGATCAGGTAATAAGCGGCCACCGCGTACTTCGCATGCGGCAATCTGATTTCCCTGACGTCCGCGCCCAGCGACCGGTAAACGCCCAGTGCCGCCAACACGGCCGATTCCACCTCCGGATCGAGACCTTCGACGAAGTGTTCTTTGACAACGCCGACTTTCAGTCCCCGCAACGGCTCATCGACGGTCCGGCTGAACTGGGGAACCGGCCGATCGACACAGGTTGAGTCGCGCGGATCGTGACCGGCAATAGCTTCGAGCAGCAATGCCGCTCCGGCCACGTCGTTGGCCAGAGGACCCACCTGATCCAGCGAGCTGGCGAAGGCAACGAGTCCGTAGCGCGACACTCGGCCATAAGTCGTCTTCAGACCGACGACGCCGCAGAAGCCGGCCGGTTGCCGGATCGACCCACCGGTATCTGAGCCGATGGCCATTGGCGCCAACTCGGCCGCCACAGCCGCCGCCGACCCGCCGCTCGATCCGCCCGGTGTACACTGCACGTTCCATGGATTGCAAGTCTGCTTGAAGGCCGAGTTCTCGGTCGACGAACCCATGGCGAATTCGTCCATGTTCGTCTTACCGATCAGCACGGCGTCTTCAGTGTTCAGCCGGTCGACGACGTGAGCATTGTAGGGGGGCACAAACGATCGCAGCATCCGGCTGGCACAGGTCGTCGGTTGCCCTTTGACACACAGGACGTCCTTGACGGCCACTGGCAGCCCGGCTAACTTGCCGACTCGCCGGCCTGCTTTGCGGCGGGCGTCGACCTGCTCGGCTTGGCCGAGGGCGGCATCGCGATCAACAAACAGAAAGGCACCGATCTGCTCGTCGTGTGACTGAATCCGGTCAAGAAAGGCGCCGGTGATCTCGGCCGAACTGAGATCTCCGCGCTCCATTCTCGCCAAGAGCTCAACCGCCGTTGCACCGCTGATGGACATCGTTCCCGCGTCCCTTCCCCGCGGCGTGGCTCAGATTCCGCCAAGGATTGGCGGCACCAGAAAGTACTCGCCGTCAGTCTTCGGAGCGTTCGCCAGAGCGTCGTCGCGCGCCAGGGACTCCCGCGGTTCATCCTCACGGAAAACATTCGATAACTCGACGGCGTGAGCCATCGGTTCGACGTTCTCCGTATTGACCTCGTTGAGAATCTCGACGTAATCCAGCAGCCGCGCGATTTGGGACTCGAACGTGCCGATCTCGGCGTCGCTGAGCTTCAGCCGCGCCAGCATCGCCGTTTTTACAACGTCAGCACGTTCCATGCGCCCCCCGGTGACTACTCACGATCAAAATATGTGGATGCCCAAAGCGTGCCTGTCGTCTGCCAATTTCGATTTCAAGAAACTAAAAATGTTTCCGCTTTTCCGACCTTGTGAAATTGGTCAATTGATTTCTTTTCTGCGCAGGTCCTTAAATCACTGAGAGGGCAGGGTGAACGGCTTTCGTACCACCGCCTTTTGCACTCGGCCGGCGCGAATACAGGCGGTGCAAACTCTCCGAGACTTCACACCGCCCCCCTCCTGGATACGAATCTTCTGCAAATTCGGGCGAAATTGACGTCGCGAGATGCCGGTCGTCTTGCGGCCGTTTCCGCCGAGATATTTTGGCTTCCCGCGCTGCGAAACGCGGTTGCCGAAGGCGGCACTCTTGCCGCAGATATCGCATTTCTGGCTCATAATTCGCCCTCTGTTCGATCGCTGGCTATTCTGGCGTGCAACGCGAAAACCAAGCAGGCATAAGTATATTCGCCGAACGTGCGAATGCAAGGGATATCAAACGGGCCGCCGATTTGTATTTCGGCGGCCCGGCGAAGATGCGGCAGAATCATACTTTCCGACGTTGTCGGTCCTTATCGATAGAAAGGACTGTTGACCGTCGAATCCGTGCCGCCGCCGTTGAAATCGACGGACATGTTCCGCCATGAAGAACTCAACGGCACGTAACGTCGGCTGGGCAAACCAGCCGGTACGAATCTGTCGGCCGGAAGGATTGTCGCAGGTCGTGAGTAGAACAGGATTGTCGCTGGCCGTGAGTAGAATGGGATTTCCTGTACCGGAGAGCCCGTCCCAGGAGGATAGAGCAATCCGGATTGCGGCGAGTGTCCGAACGGAATTGCATCGTCCACGCTGAAAAATCCGGCTCCCGGTACGACGGGCCTTCTCAACGGAGCGATGATTCCGCCTGCCGGATGGTACGGCGAAATCCTGCGCCCGCAAACTCCCACCGGCGCTGTCGGCAACGTCACTGGGTACGTTGTTACGGGGTAATCGACCATCGCTGGGACGTGCCCGCCACCCAAGCCGTAACTTGCTCCGGACGAGTACGGATTCACAACCCTGCCCATTGGCTGGCATCTGTCCCGGTGTCCGGCCATTGCTTCACCAGCCATCAAAGCGACGCATGCAGCCATTGCTGCCAAAGCGGTTCTCGTCGTGCTTCTCATTTCTTCAGCTCCTTTTCTTCTGCTCCTTCAAGAATGAAGTGCTGTTGTCATCCGGAACACATCACAAGCGTCCCATTTTTGCACTCCAATGAAACTTAGTGTTTCTAATTAGCAACATTTATGCCAAACAACGTCGCACCATTGAAACAATAACTCGATTCAGTTCGACTTTATCACATGTGACCGTATTTGTCCGGGAAACTCAAAAGGGCGTATTCAAATAAAATATCTCCATGAGACTGTATCATATTGTTCGTATTGTAATTTTAAGTATCATATTTACAATATTACGCACATGAAGTGTTGTAATTTTGCCAAGACCTCTCGGATATTATTTGGGAAAGCAATCACAAGAGAATGCGAAAATTAACGAAAATTATTAATCATAAATTGTTATTAAATAACATTTTATGATGATAAAATATTTTTAGGTAGGTCGCAGAATTCGATTTGGCACGCTTGTCGCTCTGTATCGATTCAGTTTGAGTCAGAATGCATGGAATCTGTGTAATTACGAACACTTTTAAAAGTCTTAAATGGACTTGTAATAAGTATTTAAGATTCAGAAGGGAGTCGAAATGTTGATTTTGAGTCGAAAATGTTTCCAGACGATTCATATTGGTGACAACATTGTTGTCAAAGTGCTTCGCATAGGACGCACAACTGTGAAAATCGGCATTGAGGCTCCGGAAAATGTCCGGGTCTTTAGAGCCGAGATTTACGACCAGCCACCAAAGGTAGAGTCAAACGGCAATCGCGATACGAAAGATCCGGACTACGACCACGTGATATTTGCCTGTTCCGACCAGTTCCCGCAAATTCCTACTGCCTGACAGGTTTCAAACGGAATCGTAGCGATCGTGATCCGGTAGAAATCATGACTCTTGCCGATTTCTCAGAAAGGATGTACTGAAATGTTGCTGAAATCAATCAAATGGAAATTCAGGAAGTTCTATAAAACTGCAACAACGGGTCTCCGTATTAAACAGGCATGGATCTGCATTGCGATTGGTTTGCTGGTGGGGGACGCCGGTTTGCTACCGGCTGCTGAACCAACGCAGGTAAACGACGTGGATGTACGGGTGGCCTTCGAACCGGTCGGTTTTGAACGATTGCCACGCGGGTTTTCCAACGGAACGTTTCCCGGCTTTGACTTCGAACAAAGCGATCGCCTGAACTCGTTTCCTTCCCAACGCGGCCGAGAACTTATTCGGACGCGAGATCCCAATTTTCGCTCCCCACCGAACCGCACTTCTCCGGTCCGTCCCGAAAGCGAACTGTCGGAATCGGAGAAGATTCAACTACGGCTGACCAGCAGGTACGGCAATCCGGTCCTGGGGCGGTTTCTGCAGTCGGTTTCGACTGACCGGGCCTTTTATCTGTACAACGAGACGACGCAGTTGATCGATACCCGGCATCTAAACCCGACCTCGTATTCTGCTCGGACTCGGCAAGCGGTCGAAAACCTGCTGCATGCGGTCGGCAACCGGATGTTCTTGCAGACCAATGGTTTGTCACCGTCACGATCTCGGGTTGATACCTTTCGCGAATCACTGAGTCGGTTGGCTTCCAGTGCTTCCATCAGAACCGCGACAGATGCCCGGAACCTGATGGGACGTGTGATGCAACTGGCACAGGGGCATATGGGCATTCGGCCGACGACGGTCGTGCTGGAATTCGTGTACGGCGCCGCCGAGTCGCTCGACAAGTACTCGAGCTTTATTCCACACGACAACAGCCGTGAGCCCAGCGTCAGCCTAGAAGAGCACGTGGTCGGAATCGGTGTCGAGATCAAACAGCACGATGACGGTGCCATTGTGCTGAAGGCCCTTCTCGGCGGTCCGGCTGAATCTGCGGGTCTGCAGCGGGGTGACGTCATCACAGCAGTTGACGGACGCCAACTGGCTGGTCGGAGCATGGATTACGCGGTCGATCTGATTACCGGACCGGTCGGTAGCCCCGTGTTGTTGATAACCCTCCGCGACGGCCGGCAGCGTTCGCCGTTGACATTGATCCGCAGACGCATCGAGATTCACAGCGTCAGCGACGTGCGGATGATCGACAAGCCAGCGGGGGTCGCGTATCTCAAGCTCGATAAGTTTTCCAAAACATCGTCCAATGAAATGGACCGGGTGCTGTGGGACCTATACCGGGCCGGCATGAAGTCGCTTATTCTGGACTTGCGGGGCAATCCCGGAGGACTGCTGACCTCGGCAGTTGAGCTATCCAACAAGTTTCTGCCGAGCGGTCCCATCGTCTCGACACGTGGCAGAACTTCTGCCGACAATTCGTCCGAAACTGCCAACTACGAGCGAACATGGAAGATTCCGCTGGTGGTACTTATGGACGGGGACAGTGCCAGTGCCAGCGAAATTTTCGCTGCGGCTATTCAGGAAAATGCCCGCGGCCTGATTGTCGGGCGGCGTTCGCACGGCAAAGGGACGGTGCAGACATACTTTCCACTGCGAACGACGGCCGGCAGCCTGAAACTGACAACCGCCAAATTCTACTCGCCGACCGGTCGAGAGATGGCCGGTGCGGGAGTCGAGCCGGATATCCGCGTGTCGAGGCCGCGTGCCGATGCCGACGTGCTGCCGCTCTTGGAAGACCGTGACGTCGAGGCGGCCATCCAGGCGGCCCGCAGTCCGCAGGTGAACAAGCTGGCGACGGCGAAGTCTCGATTGCAGAGCCGAGTCAACCAGGGTCTGCAACTGGAAAACTGACGGCTCGCGTCGAGCTGTCAGTTGGCGGAATGAGTCACCACGGAGTCACACCGCGGCCTACGACCGCGGTGTGACTCCGTGGTTCATTGTTTTATTTCGGTTTGGTTTTGGCTGACTCTGCCGAACTGTCCGCCATCCGTCCGATCACGTCTTCGGTGATATCGACGGCCGCCTCGAACGAGAGGATCAGATTGTCGTCTTTGTTGACGACGATGGACAGTCCTCGTTCCTGGGCGATTACGCGGGCGATCGGCTTGATTTGTTCGCGGAATTGCCGTTCTTTGTCTTGCACAAAACCTTTGAGTTCCTGCTGCAACTGAGTGTACTGCTGATTCAGCTTGATGGTGAGTTGTCCCTGCAGAGTCCGTAGCTCCTGTTTCTGCTCATTGGTTGGCTGCTCGCCGTATGCCACGACTTTCCTGTTGTAATCGTCGTTCAGCGACTTGCGAAACTCTTCCAGTTGCTTCTTGACGTCGGCCTGTTTGTCCTGGAAGGCCTGCTGAAAATTGTTCGCCCGCCCGAGCCGGACTGCCACCGCTTTGAGGTTAACCACAGCAACCCCTCCGGCGGCCAGTTGCTTCTTATCCGAGCCGCACCCCACAGTAACGAAAAGCAACAGCAAGAAAATCGTTCTACACAGAAAATCGCGCATCAAGAGTTCCTTCGCGTTCGCAACTCGACTTGACGGTGAGACGCGTCCGGACCCTTTTCTGCCCAATCCGTCTGTCTCGGTTCCGAGTTGGGGCATGTCGCCCCGGCCTTTGGTTTCTCTATACAACCTTCTTTCCCCTCCAGGTGGCTTTGCGTTGAGAAGCTTTTGTTGCTGTTGAAAGTTCGACTGCAAAGATGTCCGTGCTGCGGCCCAGTCAGCTCACCTTCTTCAATAACGAGAGCCGACCGGTGGGGACCCATTCGGCCACGAAAATGTTCCCGTCATGGTCGAAGCAGGCATCGTGCGGATGGATAAAGCGGCCCGCCGGCCAGGCCGAGGGATCGCGGCGAACCATGAATCCGCCGTCGTCGCGTTCCAGGACCTTCTTGGTCCACTGGGGATCATAACCCAGGTGAGTGATCACCTGGTTGTTTTTGTCGAACAGCGTGACGCGGGCATGCAGATCTGGAACGAGCATGATATCGCCCCGGATATCGATGTCGGCGGGAAAACTGACATCTTTGACGAAACCAATGTGCTTGCCGTCCAGGGTGAAGTATTGCAGCCGCGCGTTGGCCCGATCGGCGACGACGAGGGTCGGCTCGTTGTACGAGACCTTAAGCGGTGCTCCGCCTGCGACATCGTAGCAGCAGACCGCCTCCTTCCAAAACGAAGACGCACCCGGGCCCAATCGTCCCGGCCGGTCGTCGAGCCAAATGCCGTGCGGCGTGCTAAGCTTGCCCGGTTCCGATCCCTTGCCGCCCCAGGTGCGGACCAACTGGGCGTTCTTGTCGTACTGATGTATGAAATGCGATCCGTAACCGTCGCCGACATAGAAGCCGCCGTCTGGCCCGAAAGCCAAATTCGTCGGACTGTAACGGTTCTGTTTATCTTTGTAGATGCCCGGTTCTTCGGGACGGCCCATTCGCCAAATGACTTCGCCCTTCAGTGTCGATTTGGCGACGATGCCGTTCTTCACGTCGGACAGATAGAGGAACTCTTCACCGTTCTCCTTACGGATGTCGATGCCGTGTCCGCCGCCGTGATATTCCTTGCCGAATGAGCGGACGAACCGACCCTGCGGATCGAAGACGACGATGGCGTCGATCGGTTCCGGCACGCGGGAGCGATGTTTGATGTAAATCAGCCCCTGTTCGTCGATGGCGACGCCGTGCGTCTCGCCCCAAACGACATGTGAGGGCAGCTCTCCCCAGCCGTGGACCGGTTCGTACTGAAATCCGCCAGTCCCCAAAATCGGCGCCCGACTGCATGATTTGTCCGTAGCGTGCAGGATCGTCGGTCCGACAGCAGCCGTCATCACGGCAGCGCCGGCGGTTTTGAGAAACGAACGGCGAGTCGCTTTCTGAAAATCGGCACGGCCGGTGATCGGCGTAGACATGGACGGTTCCCCTATTTCTGTCGCTGCGGACAAGAACGGATTGCCCCATGATAACCAACCGTCACCGACGATGACAATCGGCGGGATGAGATTTGAGCGGCCGACCGCATCCGGTCACGCGAACAACCCGTCGATTGACTGGCCGTCCGGAATGCGGAACGGTTGGTCGGTTGGGTTAGTTGGGAATTTCCGAGTGCGGGGTGACACCGAAGGACGCACTGCCGCCGATCATTTCATCAGCACGTCCCCAAACAGCCGGAATACCACGACATAGGCGTTCTCCCGCTAGGTTTCCTCGCGAAAGAACTGAGTCGGCACGTTAGGGGCGCCGACAAACGGTCTGAGGACCCAGGCCATTTGGATTCCCACAAATACGTACAGCACAATCCAGAGACGCAACATCCAGCGGTGCTTCTAGTTCATCCTGATCAAGGGCCGGTAATAACGCAACAATGATCGCTGTGTCGAAACGCTGGCCATACCTGAAATCAGCATGTCCCAAAAACGTATGCGCGCGGCAGATCCATACTTGTCAGGTCATGT
>CAUZTK010000089.1:0-12422 GCA_963582395.1 Planctomycetota bacterium
CAGTTTTTTGTTCGTTCGGCAATCTCGTGGTTGAGATGAAGGCCATCAGAGACGGAGGCATCACTTTCAGCGATATTCTGTACGGATCGATCCAGGCGACTGATTCGATTTGTCGAAAATTTTTCTGCTGCATCTGCAAGGGCATCTTTGGAAACCACCGCAACAAATGAGCGATAAACTCTGGGTCCTGACGAGTGCTAATCGCCTCGAATGCCCGCGGGTGCGGATAGTTCATCGACAGGAAGTCGAGGACTAACTGCATCACCCCTGGGTGCTTGCTGTGAAGCAATAATTGTCCGGCTATTTCGCGATGTTTCTCATCACCCTGTCAAAGCACTTTTTTGACGGCAAAGTTCTGGACGTTGCCCAGAATCAACACGCCTTCGATGACCTCTTCAGCATGAGCGAGTTTGTCGAGACTGGCGCAGGCCGAGTCAAAGCTGGTTAATACAGCGTGACGAATCTGAGCGGCGTTTCGCAGGAATTTTCCGGGGCCTCCAGACTTCTTGTCAAAGTGACTCTGCTCATAGAGTCGATTGATCAGCTCGCGCAATGTTCCGACGGCTAGCTGATTCAGCTCGCTGCGGTCGTTTTTGAGCATTTCGAGCAACGTCGAAATCTGGCCGTAGTTCTCGATCATCTGAATGAGTTCCAGGCCGTTTTTGCGAAGTTCGTCGTCGCCATGAATCAGACTTTTCCGCAGCGCGTTTGAAAGCCGAGAAATCTCGGATTCGATGCTGGAATGCGTTTCGGGACACAGCGTATGCAGGCGTCGAATGACCTCGATCTGTCCGCGTGTGCTGTCCCGCTTGAGCAACGTGACAGCGGCCAGATTTTGGACGTGCTCGTTGCTGATGTCGAGCGTCAAAATCAACACTTCAACCACGTGAGAGTTCGCGGTCGTTGTCAAAAGTTGCATCGTTTTGGCGATCGGATCGGTCATATAATATCGATTTGATTCTCAATCGTAGAACATCTCCTCTCTCCAATATCGTGAAACCATCCGCAAAATTTCGATTCTCACGCCTCACTGCCGCAACCCTGTTACGACCGACATGACCTGCTATGACCGACACGACTGGAAGGGTTCCCGGTAGTTCGGGTTTAGCCGGTTCTTGCGACTGTTTCGGAAAGACTCCGTTCACCGGCCCGATCACACCGCTAGAAGATGCGACGAAGAGCCTGAAGAGTTCTGCCAGCGTCTTGATTACGAGGAAGGCCACCGTCGGACACTGTGATCATCCGGGGAACTGAAATCGGAGACTTATTTCGTGTATGCTCGCAAAATGTTCGTTTCTTCGTCTTTGAGACTTTGATTCACTACGTCTTCACGTTATGGCGGTTGACCGAATTAGTCTCTTGAGAACCCTTGGGGTTGGGACGAATCTGTTCTCCCGATACCATGAGCGCTGTGGAATCCGACAAGTGTTGCCAAACAGACTGCTGGCGAGCGGCCGGTGTCAGCCGGCTGTTGATTCCAAAAAACCGCGGACACACAGTCGACTAAACGCATCAGTGGATAGACACCCCCCGCCCGCCTGAATTGTTCGCGCCCATTGATGTCTCTTCCAGAGGTTTTGAAACTGCTCCGAGTCAAAGGGAAGGTTGCCTCCCATGTCCAAGACTAAGCCTACTTTGGGGGCCGCTCTCGCCCTGATATTGCTGATCGGTTCTGTTCCCTGGCCCTCGGCCGAAAGCCAGCAGCTACAGGCCCAAGATGACGAAGCATTGGCCGCGGCCCTCACCTTGGAGCGGGCTTTCATCGGCGCAATCCAGCGGGCCGAAAAGTCCGTCGTTAGCATCGCCCGATACAAACTCCCCAGTACGGTTGGTGGGCGTTTTCGCGAAAATTTGAGAAGGATCCCTTCGGTCGGGTTTCCCTCCGACGATTTCGTCCCCAACGAGTTCGGTTCAGGCGTTTTAATTGCCGCCGGTGACGCCTCTACACAGCCAGTGGTCCTAACCAATTACCATGTCGTTCGGGGTGGTCCGCTCGTGGGGAGTCCGGCCGTCGCGGGAACATCCGGCCTGTTGATCCGTTTTTCCGATCGCCGCCTCTCAACGGCTGCTATTCTCGCCGCCGATCCCCGGAGCGATCTCGCGGTCCTCCAACTTGATCTGACCGAAACCGGAATCAAACCTGCCAGCCTGGCACCGTTCCGATTGCGCACCGCCACCAACATTCGCAAAGGGAAGCTTGTGGTCGCCATCGGCAACCCTTACTCTTTGGCCCGCGACGGTTCTTCCAGTGCCGGATGGGGTATCGTGGCCAATATCACACGTCGTCCGGCATCGCCCGCAGTCCCTAAGAATGAACCTGATCCGCGGATCTTGGAAACGATTCATCACTTTGGGACGCTGCTGCAAATCGACGCGAGGCTGAACCTCGGCTACAGTGGTGGCGCTTTGGTCGACCTGCGCGGTGACTTGATCGGCATCACGACCTCGTTGGCGGCTTTGGATGGCTACGAAAAGTCAGTCGGTTACGCGATTCCCATCGACGCTGCAACCCGACGCGTCATTGACTCGCTTGTTCAGGGTTACGAAGCCGAATATGGATTTCTCGGCATCGAGCTGAAGACGGTCAGCCTGGAGGGAATGCGGAGTTTAGGTCATGAATTTGGTCAACCCACGGCCACCCGGGCCACTCGTGTGGTGAGTCACTCGCCGGCCGCTCAGGCCGGATTGCTCCGAAATGACATGATTCTGAGCGTCAACAGGACTGCGGTCTACGACAGTTATGATCTGATGCGTCAGGTTGGCCAGCTCGGCCCTGGGATGACGGCAAGTCTGAGAATCTGGCGCGACCGGGAGCGCAAAGAGTTGACGCTGCCAGTGAAACTCGGAAAATGGCCCGTCCGCGATGATGAAGGCATTGTCGCCACAAAGCGTCGGTTTCCGGAGTGGCGAGGATTGAGCGTCGATTATCCGACCGCTCGTGCCAGATATCTGCCGTACCGCCTGAATCGCTACTACCAGGCCGTTTTGGTCACGAACGTCGCTCCCCAGAGCCCAGCTGAGCTTGCCGAGCTAAAATCTGGTGACTACATCACGCAACTGAATCAGAGGTCCGTGGAGACTCCCGACGAGTTTGACACCGAGGTCGCGAAGCTGAAAGGTGACGTCGTGGTTAAACTCATTGATGGCCGCCGCGTCGTGCTTCGACCATAATGATCTGCGCAGAAATAAGTTGACCAGTTTCACAAGGTCGGAAAAACGAAATTTGAAGCCCGAAATCCGAAATAATTTCAAAATTCGAATCTCAAATGTCAAAATTTTCAATCTTTTGAGAGTTTTTGACATTGGTGTTTTGAGTTTGTTTCGGATTTCAACACTGTGATTGACCAACTTATTCCTCTGCGGATCCTAAGCGTTCGTTTCCCAACCGTTTTTTTGCAACATCCTCGGCAAACGGTCTATGAACACCGACGAACTCCGCCAGCGCTATTTCGCTTTTTTCGAATCGAAGGGTTGTGTTCGCCGCCCTAGTGACGTGCTCGTTCCCCGTGGCGATCCGACGGTGCTGTTCACGCCGGCCGGCATGAACCAGTTCAAGAATCAGTTTCTCGGCGTTGGCCGGCTGGAGTTCACGCGTGCCGTCACCTGCCAGAAGTGTCTGCGCACCGGCGACATCCAAAACGTGGGGGCCACCGCGTATCATCATACGTTTTTCGAGATGCTGGGGAACTTTTCGTTCGGCGACTATTTCAAACGCGAAGCAATCCACTGGGCCTGGGAGTTTTTGACCGCATCGAACTGGCTGGGGCTCGATCCCGATCGAATCTCTGCGACCGTTTATCTGGACGATGAGGAAGCGTACGGCATTTGGCACGACGAAATCAAACTTCCCACCGATCGCCTTCGCCGAGACAACGAAAGCGAAAATTTTTGGCCCGCCGGCGCCCCGAGCCAAGGTCCCGACGGCGTCTGCGGTCCCTGCAGCGAAATCTTTTATCATCCCGCCGGCAGCCACCAAGAAGTCGAAATCTGGAACCTCGTGTTCACGCAGTTCCACCGTGTGGGCGATCCGCCGGACAATCTACGTCCGCTGCCCAAAAAGAACATCGACACCGGCATGGGTTTGGAACGAACCGCAGCCGTTTTGCAGGGCGTCGAAAGCAATTTTGAGATCGACATCCTCCGACCGTTGTGTCTGGCCGCTGCCGAGACAGTCGGCGTTCAATACAGGTTCGAGGCCCCCGCGGGTCGTCCCCTGCGGAGAATCGCCGACCACGTCCGGGCCGTCACGTTCTGCATTCACGAAGGAGTCTCGCCCGGCAGCGAACGAGAAAGCTACGTCGTGCGGCAGCTTCTGCGGCGGGCGCTGCTGGAGGGATACCTGCTCGGCCGGCATGAACCGTTTCTGCACCTGCTGGTCCCGGCGGTCGTCGAAGCCATGCGCGGACCGTATCCCGAGCTGGCAAAAACGGCGCAGTCCGTCGCCGACGTCATCCACGAAGAAGAAAACCAATTCCTGGGGATTGTCGAGAAGGGGTTCCATAAGTTCGAGCGGCTCGTCGAGCAAGCGCTCGTCGGCGGCAGTTCGGTCATTTCCGGAGACGACGCCTTCGACTTGCACCAGAGAGATGGATTCCTGATCGAACTCACTGAAGCCATGGCGGCCCGCAAAAACCTGTCCATCGACATCGATCGTTTTCAGACGCTCATGCAGCAGCATAAACAAGGCAGCGGCAGCGGCGCCTTTCTCGACACCGTTATGGCCGAAGGACCGCTCGACGCGTTGCGAAAAACCGCCGGCGGCACCGAGTTTCTCGGCTACGAGACGGCCGATGCCGACGGAGAGATCGTCGGCATCATTGCGAACAAGCAACTTGTCGACCAGTTAACCGAGGTCGGGCAGGTTTCGCCGATTGCCGTTGTTCTCGATTGCTCTCCGTTTTACGGCGAGGCCGGCGGACAGGTCGGGGATACCGGAACAATCGGTGGTGACAACTGCCAGTTCCAGGTCATCGACACCCAACGCGACGGCGCGCTGCTGCTGCACATCGGGCACCTGAAAAGCGGCGACCTTGAAGTCGGCCGCCAGGTGACGGCTTGCGTCGATGCGGGGCGGCGTGCCGGAATTCGCCGCGCCCACTCGGCGACGCACTTGTTACATGACGCGCTGCATCAAACCGTCGGCAATAACGCAACGCAGCGCGGTTCCAAAGTTGAACGCGATGCGTTGCGGTTCGACTTCGCTCACCGCCAGGCCTTAACCGGCGACGAAATCCTGCAGGTCGAAGATCACATCAACGCTCGAATTGCCGAGGGCGCCGCGGTCACGACTGAACTGATGGATCTCGCCATGGCCCGCAAGGCGGGCGCGATGGCCCTGTTCGGCGAGAAATATCCCGACCGTGTTCGTGTCGTCCGCATGGGCGATTTCAGCACAGAACTCTGCGGCGGCACGCATCTGGAGAACACAGGCCAGGTCGGTCTGTGCAAGATCGTTGCTGAGGAACCGGTCGCCAAAGGTGTCCGGCGAATCACCGCGCTGACCGGCCCCCGGGCGATCCAAAAAATCCGCGAGTCCGAGAACCTGCTCAAACAATTGGTCGCCCTGCTCAAAACACCGCAACCAGACGACCTGCCCAACCGCGTCGCCGTGCTGCAGCAGGAACTCCGCGATGCAAAACGTGAGCTGACCCGGCAATCGAGCCGGTCTGTTGCCGGAACCGTCGGAGATCTGCTTCAAGCGGCCGAAGAGATCGACGGCGTCAGAATCATCGCCCATGCGCCCGACGGGGCCAGCCGCGAAACGCTGCGAGACTTCGCCGACCAACTGCGGCGGCGCTCCGCTTCGGTGGCCATCCTGCTCGGCGCGGTTATCGACGGCAAAGTCGCGTTGACGGCGGCGGTCAGCCGAGAGCTGATCGATCGTGGTGTGAAAGCTTCGGACTGTATCAAGGTTGCAGCGAAAGTGGTCGGCGGCGGCGGTGGCGGCCGTCCCGACATAGCCGAAGCGGGCGGCATGTTCGTCGAGAAGCTTCCCGACGCTCTGGCCGTCGGCGCCGAATTCTACCGGCAAAAGCTGACGGAATGATTCTCTTCCGGCCAACCGGTTCCGAGGGCTAGCCCTGTCGTTTCGCGAACAGTCGCTGACGAAGAAACTTGCGGAAATCCCAGCCTGGTCTTCGCGCCCTGACCGGTTTTTCGTTCAGAAAGCAGATCAGGTCGGCCGCTATTTCGCCTGCCGATTGGTACCGTCGGTCAGGGTCACCGGCTGTCGCCATGCAGACAATCGCTTCGAGATCGCCGGGGATGTCGGGAATGAGCTGCCGTGGCCGGGGAAGCGACGACTGCGTGATCGAATGCACGAGTTCTAAACGAGTCTCGGCGGCATACGCAGCGCGCAACGTTATCAATTCGTAAAGCGTGATTCCCAGTGAATAAATATCGCTGCGCTCGTCGAAGCGGCCGGAGAACTGCTCGGGAGCCATGTACCGCAGCGTTCCACTCAGTTCCGCTTCGTCGTTGTGAGGGTCGCGTTCAAGCCCTTCGGCGAGCCCGAAATCGGTGATCCAGACTCGTCCGTTCTTGTCCAAAAGCAAGTTGGCTGGTTTGATGTCTCGGTGCACGGTCGCCTGACGGTGGGCATACCGCAGGGCATTGGCAACGTGCAGCCCGATTCTTGCAAACTTCCGCCACGAACTGCGGCGCAGACTGCGATGCTGGAATGTCGACACGTTCAGCCAATGTCCGGGCTTCTCGGCATCGCGGACAGACCTGCTCGAGCCAGCCGGCGGTTGAGCCGTTCCTGCATTTGCATTTGTGGTCACCGTCAGTTCACCAGTGACCGCTCCCGAACGAAGTTGAGTAATCTCTTCGGCGTAAACGATGCCGTTTGAGGCCCGCAGCCGGTCGATGATCCAATCGAGACTGACGCCCTCGACGTACCGCATCACGTAGTAGCAAAACCCTTCGTGCACTCCGAACTGCAAGACGGGCACGATATTCGTGTGCTGCAGCTTAGCTGCCAATTCGGCTTCGCGCTCGAATCGCTGCCTGAACTTCGACGCCCCAAAAAACCGCAAGGGAAGCAGTTTGACAGCCACGCGGCAGTCCAATCTTTCGTGGAAAGCTTCGTAGACGATCCCCATCCCTCCGCGACCCAGTTCACGGAGGACCCGGCACTCGCCGATCCTGCGGACCTCTAGCTGCTGCGA
Source organism: Planctomycetota bacterium (assembly GCA_963582395.1). GTDB lineage: Bacteria > Planctomycetota > Planctomycetia > Planctomycetales > Planctomycetaceae > CAUZTK01. The sequence goes on from CAUZTK010000089.1 coordinate 7,170, forward strand.
CATGCGGCCTTTGAGCATCGTCGCTTCTTTGCGCGTCTTCCAATGTTCCATGGCGGCCACCATGGGAAACAATTCCCGAATCCGCTCGGAGAGTTCAGGGTGTCGTGCAACGTATTGCTCGACCGATGGCTGCTCACCATTCCGCCGGCGTTCGGCAATTTCCGTGAGCAGAAACTCGAGCGGATCGCGCCCCCAATCACGAGACGTCTCGGGTGTGAACGGAAAACCGTCGATTTCCCCTTCGTACTTGTCGCGGCTTTCGGTCATGGGCGGCTTCTTTCCGCAGAGTTCATCCCCGGGCTCAATCATTCGTCGTTCCGGCAATGGCCGCCATCACGTCCTTCAGCCGCCCCAAGGCGCGAATGTAACGAATGCTGGCGGCTTGCGCAGTGATGTTCAGCACTAGGGCCGTCTCGCGATTCGTCAATTCTTCAAAGTGCCGCAAAACGAGCACCTCGCGGTCGAGGTCGCTCATTATGCCCAGTGCCGCATCCAGTTGCTCAGAGAGTTCGGCCCGTACGGCCGCCTGGCTGGGGGAAGTGAGATGAGCCAGTAAATGAAACGACAAAGAAAAAGACGTCGACTGCGAGTCCCAGCCTCCATGAATGGAAACCTCGCGCTTCGCGTCCCGCCGCTGCGCTCCCAGATGACGCCGATGAATGTCGATCAGCGTCTGACTGACGATCATCCGCAGCCAGACGAAACAGGATTGTGAAGCCTCGATGAGGAAGTAGTTGATCCGCTGTGCCGCGTTGAGATAGGCTTCCTGCAAGACGTCGTCGGCGTCAATCCTTCCGTAAAGACGGCGATCGAGCCGAAAGTTCACCATCCGCCACAGGCGGTCCCGGTTCAGCGAGAAAAGTTCGGCGAGCGCCTGTTTGTCTCCACGGACGATCCGGTTGACGAGTGCCGATTTGGGCATCCACTCAGAATCGACAGACATGAACAACATCTCACAGAGAAGATGTATGTCAAGAAAAGACGTGCAGGACATAGCCCACTCCTTCAGTCTACGCGGGAGCGGAAGTGCCGACAAGATGCTGAGAGACTTCTGTCCTGACTTCTGCGCGCCGTGTACGTCTGTAGGAAATCCTAGGCCCGGCGTTTTTCTGAATGCTGGTGTTCGTCGGGTGAAATCGGTTACTGTAACGTTGGTATGCGAAGTCCGGCTGTCTGGTCTATTTTCCGGAATTTCTGCAAACGGTTATGAGGAGGGCAGCCGGCACAAGCTCAGATTTCCCCCCACAACTCGACAAATCGAAGATAAGGAGCGGTAACGATGGCAAGAATCAAGTACGGGCAGATCGGTGTTGGGCACGCGCACGCTAGAAAAATTTCCGTGTACCGCCGGTCCGACGAGTTTGAAGTCGTGGGGGTCGTCGAGCCGGACCCCGAACTGCGCCGACGGGCAGAAAGCAGCAGCGCTTACAACGGGCTGAAATGGATGACCCAACAGCAACTGCTCAACATGCCGGGACTGCAGGTGGTCGGCTGCGAAACCCGTGTGCGAGACCTGCTCGACACCGCCGAAACCTGTCTCAACGTCGGCTTGCACATTCATCTGGACAAACCCGCCGGCGAATCGCTGCCCCAATTCAAACGCATTCTCGACACGGCAGCCAAAAAGCATCTTCTGCTGCAGATGGGTTACATGTATCGCTACAACCCGGCTGTCGTGCTGATGCGGGAGTTCCTGCAGAAAGGCTGGCTCGGCGAACCGTTTGAGGTCCACACGGTAATGAGCAAAGTCGTCTCTGCCGCAAGCCGCAGCGGCCTGAATGACTATCCGGGCGGTATCATGTTCGAACTCGGCTGTCACATTATCGATTTGGTCATCGGCGTGCTCGGCAAACCGGTTGAGGTGATAGCGCATCGGCAGCACGCTTCCCAAATCGGCGACACATTGCTCGACAACATGCTGGCCGTGTTGACCTATCCCCAGGCGCTGGCCACCGTCAAGTCGAGTGCCATGGAAGTAGAAGGGGGCGCCCGCCGGCATTTTGTGGTTTGTGGCAGCGAAGGGACGTTCCACTTTCAGCCTCTCGACCGGCCCGATGTTCGCGTCGCCCTTTCCACGGATCGCGGCAAGTATAAGAAGGGCTACCAGGACGTACCATTCGGGCCGTATCAGCGTTACGTCGCCGATGCAGCAGACATGGCGAAGATCATCCGCGGTGAAAAGGATGCTGATTTCTCGTATGAGCATGATCTGACGGTTCAGGAAACGATCCTGAAAGCCAGCGGACTGTCGACAGCTTGAGTGGACGATTTGAGTGGACGGCCGCCGTAGCCTTCAGGAGTTTTCGGAACCGTCCACGAACTGTGTAGACTCCCGACAGGTGTCGTGCTGCCTTTTTCGACTCGCAGCATGTCTCTTAACTTTCAACCTTCGACTGTTGGCCTGGGCCATCGCTCTGACCCAGCCATTCGGGTTCGCAAGTCAGAGGTTCTGAACGACCGACCCGGCTACTCTTCAATCATCGGTGACTGGTATGGCAACCAAGACCTTCGACGCCGTGGTGATCGGTGGCGGTATCATTGGTGTTTCGTCGGCGTATCAGTTGGTTCGGCGCGGTCTGCGGCGGGTCGCGATTCTGGAAAAAGGCCCGCACGTCGCCTCGGGCTCGACCGGCCAATCGTCCGCTGTCGTTCGGCAGCGTTATGCCAACATCGAACTCATGCAGTTGGCCTATGCCAGCTTGCAGATGTTTCAAAGCTGGTGCGAGCGGCTGGAGTTGACCGAGGACCGCAGCGGCTTCTCGCCAGTGGGAGTGGTTTGGCTCCCTGACAAAACACCCGAAGACCAAACCGACTCGATCCGTAAGTTTCAGAAGGTTGGAGCAGCCGGAGATCTGTACGCCGTTGATGACCTGCGCAGCCGGTACCCTTCGCTAAACTTCTGCATGCGGGCGCTGGATATGACGGGAATTGATCATGACTGTGCCGATCCTCAGAAAGTTTTCTGGGAGTCCGACGCAGGTTTTGCTGACCCGCAAGGCACAACGGAAGACCTTCTTCAGGCGGGAAGGGCTCGGGGGGTCGAGCTGTTTGTCCGGCACGAGGTCACTCGAATTGAAACGGCGGCCGGTGGTGGCTTTCGTGCCGTTCACTGCAGCAACGGCACAGTGTTCAGCACGGGTCTGCTGCTGAATGCTGCTGGTCCTTGGTGCTTGGGCGTCAACCAGATGCTCGGCGTAGCCCTGCCCATGGAACTTCGTCCCACGCGAGTTCAGATTGCCCTCCGCGACCGTCCTGTCGAGGTGATCGGCGAGATCCCGGTGTTTGTCAGCCAAGCCGACCAGATCTACGGTCGGCCTGAAGGACGTGGACAGCAATTGATGGTCGGCTCGATTGATGCAGAAGATGAACGCGAAACCGTCGACGACCCCGATCATTTCGACACGCATGCCTCGCCCCAGTTCCGCGAAAAAATGATGCACAAGCTACACCACCGATTTTCCATGAAGGGCCGCGGTAACGTGCGGGGCTATGCCGCTCTCTACACCGTCAACATCGACGACTGGCATCCGATCATCGACGCGGTCGGTCCTTCAGGATACTTCGTGGCCAATGGTTTTTCCGGTCACGGTTTCAAGCTCGGTCCTGCGGTCGGGGCCTTGATTGGCAGTATGATGACCAGCGTCGAACTCGCGGACGATCCTGCCGTCGACGTGCGCTACTTTGCCGCTGACCGTCAACCCATTGATTCCAGCGGCGGCGTTCTGGCGTGATCCGTGATAGCTCAGAAAAACGTGCCGGACTCTGGCGTTTCTTGATCACCTTCTGATTTGAGAAAGGAACGAGATGAAGACTATGATGAATCACAAAGTACTCGGCACGGTCCTATTGGGATGCCTAGTCTTCCAGGCAGTTTGCGTCCGAGCCGCTGAGGACGGACTTCCGAACATCGTGCTGATCATGGCAGACAACGTGGGCACCGAAACACTGGGTTGCTACGGTGGGGAATCCTACAAAACGCCACACCTCGATGCGCTGGCCAAGAGCGGCATGCGGTTCCGGTATTGCTACAGCATGCCGGTTTGCCACCCCACGCGCATCACGCTGCTGACGGGGAAATACCCCTTCCGTTTGCAGCACCCGGGTTGGGGTGGGGGACGTTTTTCCCGTTTGAAGAGAAGCGAACCGTGGCCCACATGCTGAAGCACGCCGGATACGCCACGGCCATCGCCGGTAAGTGGCAACTGACGCTGCTCAAGCGATATTCGCGGCATCCGCATCGTTTGGGGTTCGATCAATCCTGCCTGTTTGGCTGGCATGAGCGACCACGCTACCATCAACCGCTGGTCTGGCAGAATGGCAAGATTCGCATAGACGTCCAAGACCGCTACGGCCCCGACGTCTACGTCGAATTTCTCATCGACTTCATGAAAGCGAACCGAAAGTAACCATTCTTCGCTTTCTACTCGATGGCCTTGTGCCACGACGTCACCGACGACCTGCAGGAACCAGTTCCGTTTGGCCCCCAAGGCCGCTACCAAACGTACACAGAAATGATCGAGGCGATGGATCTTCGTGTCGGTCGAATCGTGAACGCTCTGGAGCGGCTTGGAATGCGTGAACGGACGGTGATCCTCTTCACGGGCGACAACGGGACCTCAAAAAGTTACATTCACTCAGCACAAGACGGCCAAATGATTCGCCGGCCGGTGTACTCGAAGATCGACGGACGGAGCGTTCGCGGAGGCAAAGGGGAATTGACCAACGCTGGAACGAACGTCCCTCTGATCGCGAGTTGGCAAGGCACCATTGCACGTGGACAGGTCATCGATGATCTGGTGGATTTTAGCGATTTTCTGCCGACACTGGCAGATTTGGCCCAAGCAAAGCTGCCTGCAGGATTCCGAACGGACGGGCAGAGCTTTGCCTCTCGAATCCGTGGGGAGTCAGCATCGTCTCGTCAAGGGGCCTTCTCGGAGCATCGCGGAAAGAGCTGGGTTCGCACTCAGCGGTGGAAACTGTACGATGGCGGTCGGTTGTTCGATCTGGCGAACGATCCCGAAGAGAAGACGGTCGTCAGCACGGTGAAGGAATTGCCGATGGCAAAAGTGGCACGGAAAAAACTGCAACGCGCTTTGGCTTCGCTCACGGGAAAAGTCCCGTGACAGTGTCAAATGTTGAGGCCGCGTTGTTCATCTCAAACCATGTCTTTTCCGAATATCTGTTTCCTCGAAGCGGTTTCAAAACAATGGGCATGCGGTTCGTCTGGGAGGGCGAAGCTCCTGCTGAGCCGAT